>CAYSHQ010000232.1:0-4153 GCA_964430835.1 uncultured Lentisphaerales bacterium | reverse complement strand
ATAATGCGAATTGCTGCTTTTGCTTGCCCTTCCGCAGCAGGCAAGATACCGTCTCTGCATCCCGGTGGCGTGCCTGTGCAATATCCTGCCGGGATCACAGCAAATTTCTGGCAGAACCGCTGGTACAAGGCGAGGAGACCCCCATGGTAACGCGCGTCCGGTATATCTTTCCGCAGACCACCGATTTTCGCGAGCAACGCCCGGCCATCTGCTGGGAGCACATGTATGGCTGGCTGGACGGCTATGGCGTGCTCTTCGATCCGACCCTCTACGCCGCTACCGGCGTCATCCCCGAATGGGAGAACGGCTGGAACGGCACCACACAACCGGGCGACTTCCTGATCACCACCTGCCGCCAGGCCTCAGACCTGATCCCCGCCGGTACCGCACCAGGCCTCTACATCCGTCCGCGCGATGCCGCCGGCGTACTGGCCGCCGACCTGCTGCCGGAGAAGAACCTGCTGGAAACCCCGGCCGGGCACTTCTTCTATCCGCGTGGTATTGTCGAACCGCTGCGCTACGACCGCTACCGGGACGGTGCGGCGGGATGGCGGCTGGGGGAATTCCCGGCCGTGCAAGCCTCGTCCGGCCGTGTTTCCGTAGCGTTCGAGCTCTTTGCGCTGCTGGCCGCCTGGAACGGCGACTGGCCGGAGCGCCGCCTGATCGTCGTCGCCGAGATCATACGCCACCTGCTGGCCGAGGCCGGCGTCCGCGCGGCTCAGACCATTAGCGAACCCACGCCCGACGTGGCGACCCTGCGACTGGATTTCCAGGCGTACGGCCTGCAGCGCCTCTTCCTGCAGTGGTTCCTGGAACTGCGCGGTGCTGCCCGCCACGAGGTGCAGGCTGCCGATGCCCACTATCTACGCGCCGTGCACGCGTGGCTGCAGCAGGATGCCGCTGCGGCCCGCGCCGGCCTGCAGCAGGCCTTTCAGGCGCTGGCGACGCTGCGCGCCGCGCACAGCCGGGTCGCGATGCACTTCTGCGAATGCCCGCACATGGGGATCCTGCTGGACCGCGCCGGCTGGTTCGAGCTGGAATGGCCGGAACATTCGCGCCGCTACATAGAGACCTACCTCGACTTCATCGCCCAGCAGGACTACCGCGTCAGCCTCGAGGCCGGTGCCGGGTGCTGGCGTAATCTCCATGCGCGCTTCCCGATCCTGACCAAGCGGCTCGGCGAACTCTGGGCCGCCGGCAAGGTGGACCTGCTCAACGGTACCGAGACCCTGCCCTTCGCCCTCCTTTCGCCGCTGCTGATGCAATACTGGCAATTCCGCGTGGGCCAGGAGACCTTCCGCAACGTCTTCGGCCGCGTCCCGGAGGTCTATGCCGCGCAGGAGTGTTCCCTGACGCCACAACTCCCGGAGCTGCTCGCGCACTTCGGCTACCGCGGCGCCATGCATGTCGCGCAGAACCGCGGCCGCGCGCCGGCCGAAGAGCGCAGCGACATCCGCTGGCAATCCCCCGCCGGCAGCGGCGTGCCGGCCATCGCCGTGCGCAACCCCGCCCTGGCCGGCAAAGGGTGCAACTACTTCCTGGACCTGCCGTTGGTACACCACACCTACGGCGCGGCCGGTGGCAGCATCGAATACCTGAACCTCATGGATTTGGGATTTGTGCCGTTCCGCGTGCAGATGATCCGGGCCCACCAATATGCCCCGATCTGGGGGACGTTCGAACTAGCCCGGGAACGCATCGCCGCCATCGCCTCGCCCGATGCGCCCCCCCGCACCTATATGGCCGATGACTACCACATCTCCGCCAGCATCTTCTATGGCGACGAAACCAACGTCAACGCCTTCAGCCAGTACGAGACCATCTTCACCCGCAGCACGCTCTACCGCCAGACGCAGTTCCTCGCCTGGGTTGCCGGGCGCTGGGCCGAACTGCGTCCGTCGCTGGAAGCGCAGCTCCCCGAGCTCTGCCTGCAGGAAGCGCACGATGCCATGATCTGCCAGGGACAGCGGCGCGGCGAGTTCCACGCCCCCAACCCGAACGACCCGCCCCCCTACACCCGCGAAACGCTCACCGACGAACTCGCCGGCCGGCGCACGCTCCTCACGCACGCGCTGCACGAACTCCAGCGCCGCCTGATCCCGGCAGCCGGTTCGCCCCTGCTCTTCAACGCCTGTGGCGTGGATCTGCCGTATGCCCGCGTGGCACACGCCGATCGCTACACCGGCGCAGCGCTCCCCACCTGGTGCGGCGAAGCTCTGGCCGCCGGTCCGTTCCCGGCCTGGCAGACCAGCACCGCCACGCCAGTGGCGCCGGATTGGACGCCTGCCACCCTCCCCGCCACCTGCGGTGCCTGGAAGGTGTCGCTGAGCAACCACGGCGAACTGGTCGTAGAACAGGCCGGCCCCCGCGCCACCTGCCTGCCAACCGACAGCCGCTTCGGCAACTATGCGCCGCTACGCACCGAAGCCCGGCAGACCGGCCCGTTCCTCGCCATCGACGCCATCTACATGAACCGCACCGCCGGCGCCGGCACCGTGGAAGTCGCGCTGCTGCTGCATGCGCAGGCCACGCAAATCTCGGTACGCGTCCGCTATGCCCCGGGCCGCGACTTCGACGTCGGCAACCGCTGGGCCGACAAGCTCAGCCTCGCGTGGCACGTCGGCGCACCCGTGGCACGCCTCTACCGCTTCAACCCCAACGTGGAGAGCGAGACCCGCGAGGATCGCGTTGCCAGCCCGAACTACCTGGCCGCCGTGACAACCACCGGCACGCGCGTAACGTTCCTGAACGAAGGCGCCTTCAGTTATGAAGCGGACCGGGCCGGCGGCCTGGTACACTGGCTCTTCCACGTGGCGGATGAGAAAGTCTGGACCCGCCAGATGGCGTTCGCCTTTGATCTGCCCAATCCGCTGGAACTCGGACGCGGCTGGAGCACCGGTGTGGTACCAGCCGCCGCCCCGCTGCGCGCCTGGCCGCTCACAGGCGCCGACTGGAATCAGGTCAGCGCCGAGACGTTTACCGATGACGACACCCTGCTAATCTCCAACCTGCGCCAGGAACCGGTGACGCTGCATGCCGCCGGCGGGTGCGCCGTGCAGCCGCTGCGGCCAGGCGCGACATCCGCGGCTACGGCTTGCGGCGGCGTACTGGGCCCCTACGAACTCGGCCTGGTCACAGGGTTCCAGGGCGGCGAGCGAAAGAACGGGTAAACGTTGGGAATCAGGGGCAGGACGAGGCCACAGGGTTCAGGGTTCAGGTGTTAGGTGTTAGGTGTTAGGTGCTAGGGACCACGCACCAGGCAACGCACTTCTCTATGCACGACGCACCGGTAGGTGCGGGGCCGCCGGACCCGCCGCCGCAGGCATACGCCTTGTTGGCCTTCGAAAAAGATTATCGCTGGCCGGGATTACGGGCATCGCGCATTCCGCCCGCAACGCAAAGGCGAGGCTCACGTAGAAGCCGGTGCGCTACGCCCCCACCTGACACCTGCCCACCCTTCCATTGACCAGCGACGTCGCCAGCGGCGTTTTCGTTGAAACCCGTGTGGTGTGGGAGACCGTGTTCGCGCACGCCGACCGTCTACGCGCGGAGCACACCGGCGCCACTCGCCCCGCTAGGTGCAGGTTGCGATACCGCTATGGCAGGGTCCTCGCGGCGCGGAAGCCAACGGTGGGGTCTAGATAGTTCGGCGGGGCGCCGTAGCGAAACGCCGAGCGGCAGTAGTACGCGTCGTCGTAGTAACTCCCGCCCCGTAACACGCGGTACGTCCCTGACGCTGCGCCCAGCGGATCGCTCACCGTACCAGGATAAGTATCGCACCAATCCAGGCACCACTCCCACACGTTACCATGCATATCGTAGAGTCCCCAAGCATTCGGCAGGTAACTGCCGACCATCGCCGTGATCGGCCTATTGCCCCGATAGCGCCCGACCTCAGCCATACTGGCCTCGACGAATCAGGGTTCAGGGTTCAGGGTTCAGATCGTTGTCGTAATCGTTGTCGTAATCGTTGTCGACAAGGATCGGGACAAGGATTATGACAACGATGGGAGATCGGTGGACGAGTACGGGCGACCCGTCTTCGCGCTCCGCGCTACGCCGTGGCACGCGATTACGGCGACGAGGGAGAATGAATACAATCGCTTGCATGGTTCATAGAAACCTGTATTATAGACACGCTTTGGCTAAAAGA
>CAYSHQ010000231.1:0-4196 GCA_964430835.1 uncultured Lentisphaerales bacterium | reverse complement strand
CCGCCACTGGCACGAGCAGGATGGTTTCTACTACGACTGGGATGTCACGGCCGGGCAGCTAATCCGCGTTAAGAACCACGACGCCTTCTACCTCCCGTATTATCTCGGCAATCAGGCGCGCGCCCAGCGGCTTTTCGAGCACTTGGACAATCCGGATGAGTTCGCGTTGCTCTACACGCCGACCCTGGCCAAAAACGAGCCGGGGTTCCGGCCTCACGGCTATTGGAGCGGCGGCTATTGGCCGCGCGAAATGGTCTACATTGCCCGCTCGCTGGCGGCGTGCGGTCGGCGTGCCGCGGCCGTGGAACTGTTGGTGAAGGCCATCTGCTGCGCGACCGGCAAGGTGATCCCAGAAAACATGGATCCGATTACCGGCGAAGACGCCACCCATGTGACCGGCATGGCGTACAATGCCGTGAATGTGCTCGAGCTCGTGCGCGTGCTGCAGGCAGAGAGCAAGTAGCAGGTGGCAGGTGTTAGGTGCTCCCGGCCCTGGTCTATTATGTCATACAGGATTTTCGCCGGAGCCGCTCGTAAGCGCGAGTTGCCCGCAGGCCGCGCCGATGTCTGTGCCCAGTGAATGGCGCCGTGTGGCCTGGTATCCCGCGGCCTTGAGGCGCGCCAGCAAAGCCTGGATGCGCGTTTCCGACGAACCTCGCAGCGGCGTGCCTGCGGTCGTCGCCTGGTCAATGGCGTTGTAGGGGATCAGGTTCACATGCACCTGCAACCCCTGCAGCCAGGCGATCAGCGCTTCTTCGTCGGCGGCCGTGTCCGTGAGGCCGTCTAACATCAGGACTTCGATCATCAACGGCCGGTCCTGGAGGGCATTGACATCACGGATGGCCTGCTGCAGTTCCGGCAGCGGCCAGTGGCGGGTCAGGGGCATCAAGTCGTCGCGGATGGCCTGTCGGGCGCTGTGCAGGCTGACGGCCATCCCTACGCGCGGGAAGCGCGTGGCCAGCCGACGCAGGGCATCGGGAATCCCGAGCGTGGAGACCAGTAGATGCCGGTCGGAGAGGTGGAGGCCATGTTGGCTGCGCAGCTGTTCCAAGGCGTTGCCTACGGCCTCTTCGTTCCGCAGCGGCTCCCCCATCCCCATAAAGACCACATTGCGCAATTGGCGCCCCTCGGCCGCCAGGAGCTCGCCAGCCTGGACAGCCTGGTCGAGGATTTCGGCGCTGGACAAGCTGCGCCCGCGCTGGATCCGTCCGGTAGCACAGAAGCGGCAACCGCCGGCACAACTGGTTTGGGATGAGACACAGAGCGACGAGCGGCCGCTCTGGATGCGCAGGATGACGCTTTCGACGGCCTGCCCGTCGGCCGTGCGGAACAAGAGTTTGGTGGCGCCATCGCGCTGCGAATCGCGTCGGCTTTCCAGCGTGAGCTCATGGCAACGCACGGCCGCCGCAAAGGCGGCACGCGCGGCGGCCGGTACGGCCTCCAAGGCGTGCGCCTCACCTGCGAAGGTGCGGCACAATGCCGCCTGTACGCGACGGATCACGAGCGGATCCAGCCGTAGCTCTCTCCGCAATGCTTCCAGTCCGGGCTGGTCATGGATGGCAAGGGTGCGACCGGATGTCGTCATGGCGCGCACTATCCCAAAAGAGGGGCCCTTTCGCACGTAAAAAAGAGGCGCGCCACGGCGCGCCACGGGGTAGGCGCCAGAAGATGGGGTTCAGGGTTCAGGGTTCGGGGTTCAGGCCGGATTTCACCGCCAGAACTGTCGCGTATTTGGGGTGCGGCTATCTGATCGAACAAAGGCGTGCGAATCGTCCGGTTTTGCCTGATCCGAGAAACCTTGTCGCGACAAAGATGGAGGAACGTTTCTCATGCTCCGATATTTTTGGCTGACCCTGAACCCTGAACCCTGAACCCTGAACCCTTAACTCTGAACCCCCACCGGGCGTATCCCTGCCCGCCATTCTTCCTTGAACTCGCATATCTCACCCACTATCCTCCCTTGACCTTGAAAGGCCGTGGCAGGTGCTTTGGCGCGGCTACGTCGGCAGGTCTGGAACGGACGAACGGTGGACAGGGCGACATGGCAGAAAAAACCGAAGAACTAACCCCCATGATGCGGCAGTACCGGCGGATCAAGGACGAACTGTCCGACGGGGTCCTGCTCCTTTTCCGGTTGGGTGATTTTTATGAGATGTTCTTCGAGGATGCGCGCCAGGCGGCTCCAATCCTGGGCGTGGCACTGACGCAACGCGGGGGCGTGCCGATGTGCGGTGTGCCGCATCATGCGCTGGATGGTTATCTGGCCAAGCTCATTCGTGCCGGCCGCAAGGCCGCCGTCTGTGAGCAAATGGAAGACCCGGCCAGCGCCAAGGGGATCGTGCGGCGCGAAGTCACCCGTGTCATTACGCCCGGCACGGTCACCGAAGAGAACATTCTCGAGTCCAGTCGTAACAACTACCTGGCCGCTATCTATAAGGGGCCGGCCTGGGGGGTGGCGCTGCTGGATCTCTCGACAGGGGAGTTCGCGGTAGAAGAGGTCCCCGGGCCGGAGGCCTTGCGTGATCTGTTGCGCCGGGTGGCGCCTAGCGAATGCCTGATCAGCGTCAGCCAGAAAGAGGATCCGGCCGTGGCCGGTGTGCTCTCCGCCGCCGGAATTGCGGCGGTGACCGAGGTCGAGGATTGGACGTTCTCGCATGATGCCGCTTACGACCTGCTGGTGCGCCACTTTGCCGTGCATTCGCTGGCGGGGTATGGCTGTGAAGGACGGGCCGCGCTGATTGGTCCGGCTGGCGCGTTGCTGCATTACGTCCGTGAGGAGTTGCACCATGCTGTGAGCCACATTCGCGCCTTGCAGGTGCGACAAGCGGCGGACTATCTGGCGTTGGATGAGTCGACCTGTAACAATTTGGATCTGCTGCCGGGGCGTGGCAAGCCGGCGCATGCCACCTTGCTGGGCGTGCTGGATGTGACCCGCACCCCGATGGGGGCGCGCCTGCTGCGTAGCTGGCTGGTGCGGCCGCTGCGCCGCGCCGCAGCAATCAATGGGCGGCTTGATGCCGTGGGTTTTCTGATCCGCCAGCGTGCCTTGCTGGATACGCTGCGCACGCAACTGGGCGAGGTGCGCGATCTGGAACGGCTGATTGCGCGCATCGACGCAGGGCGCGGTAATGGGCGCGATATGCAGGCGCTGGCGCGCTCGCTGGCACCGGTGCCGGTCGTGCGGGAGCGCATCATGGCCGCCGGCGATCCGCTCTTGGCCGAGACCGCAGCTCGCCTGCAGGCACTGCCAGAGCTGGTGGCGCTGATCGAACGGGCCATTGCGGATACCCCCGCGATCGGACTCAAGGATGGCGGCATAATCCGCCCCGGCTACAGCCCGGATCTGGATGAACTGCTGCGCCTGGGCTCGGAAGGGCACGCCTGGCTGGCCCACTATCAGGCGCAGGAACAGGAACGCACCGGCATCAAAACCCTCAAGGTGCGCCATAATCGCGTCTTCGGCTACTACATTGAGGTTTCCAAGGGGCAGGCGGCGGCCGTGCCGCCAGAATATGAGCGGCGCCAGACGCTGGTGAATGCCGAGCGTTTCATCACGCCGGAACTCAAGGAGTACGAGCAGCGCATCTTTGGCGCACGGGATCGCGCCGTGGCGCTGGAGTACGAGCTCTTTTGCTCGATCCGCGATCAAGCCGTGGCCCATGCCGCGGCCATCCAGGCCACGGCCGACGCGCTGGCGCACCTCGACGCGTTGGCGGCGCTGGCCGACCGCGCCCTGGCGCTGGGGTATGTGCGCCCCGAGATGCATGACGGCGACGAGATGATCATTGAGGAGGGGCGGCACTCCGTGATCGAGCAACTCCCCGATGCCGAGCGCTTTGTCCCCAACGATACCCGCCTCGATTGCCGCCGCAACCAGATCTTGCTGTTGACCGGACCGAATATGGCCGGTAAATCCACCTACATCCGGCAGGTGGCGCTGATCGCAATCCTGGCGCACATGGGGTCGTTTGTGCCGGCGCGCAAGGTGCGCATGGCGTTGTTGGACCGCGTCTTCACGCGCGTTGGGGCAGGGGACGACCTGGCCCGTGGCCGCAGCACCTTTATGGTCGAGATGCAGGAGGCGGCCAACATCCTGAACAACGCCACGGCGCGCAGCCTGATCGTGCTCGACGAGATCGGCCGGGGCACCAGCACCTTCGACGGCATCAGCATCGCGTGGGCGGTGGCGGAGTATC
>CAYSHQ010000230.1:0-4201 GCA_964430835.1 uncultured Lentisphaerales bacterium | reverse complement strand
ATCCTCATCGCGGAAACACGGCGCGATCTGGAAATAGCGGTCGAAGCCCGCCACCATCAGCAGCTGCTTGAAGAGCTGCGGTGCCTGCGGCAGCGCGTAGAACTTGCCGGGGTGCACGCGGCTCGGCACGAGGTAGTCGCGCGCGCCTTCCGGCGAACTGCAGGTCAGAATCGGCGTCTGGAACTCATTGAACCCCAACGCCGTCATCTTCTGGCGCAAATGGGCAATCACGCGGGAGCGCAGCAGGATGTTCTGATGCAGACTGGCGCGGCGCAGATCAAGGAACCGATACTTGAGGCGTACTTCTTCGCCGATATCCTCCTCGCCCGCGAGGTAGAGCGGGGTCTGCTCGGAGAGCGACTGCTCCACGCATTCGTCGGCTACGACTTCCACCTCGCCGGTGGGGAGTTCGGCATTGATCGTGGATGGCTCGCGCATGGTCACCCGCCCCGTAAAGGTCATCACGCTCTCGAGCTTGACGTGGGTGAGCAGCTCAAAGAACGAACGGCTGGGGTGTACCACGATCTGCGTCTGACCATAATGATCGCGCAAGTCGATAAACAGAATTCCGCCGTGGTCCCGCTTGCGGAAGATCCAGCCGGAAAGCTTCACCGTCTGGCCAGCGTGGGCCGCGCGCAGGTCGTTACAGGTATGGGTGCGATACGGATTCATGATGGTTTCCTTGTAAAAACGGGCAGACTATAGCATGGAGCGGCGGCCGATTGAAAGATCAGAAGAACAGTTTGAACAGGCGCAGGATCCCCTGCTTCCAGGGGACGCGGTGGGAAACACCCGAAGCGTGTTGGAACGCGTGCATATTGGCCAGGTACCAACGGTAGTTGCGTACCAGGGCGTCCTTATTCGAGTACTTCGGGTTGTACCCCAGGATCCGCTGGGCCTTCTCGATGCTGACGAACGAGTCCTCGCAGGCGGTCTCGTAGACCCACTTATAGAGTGGCGAGAGGTGCAGCGCCTCGAGGAAGCGCAACGTCCAGATCACCGGCCGCGCCGGAAACCCGACGATGCGCTTGCCGAAGCCGGCGCAATCGAGCACGGCCTGATAGTCCTCGCGCATGGTGGTGAACTCCCGCGCGCCAATGTTGAATACGTCGTTGACCTGGCGGGCATCGAGCGTCAGACAGAGCCAGATGGCCTCGCAGAGGTCCTCCACATCCAGCAGCTGATAGCGGTTGTGGCCATAGCCGATCATGGGGAAGTTCCGCTGGTCCTGCGCCCAGTCGTAGAAGAGCGCGAACACGCCCAGCCGCTCGGGGCCAATGAATGACTTGGGCCGGATGATCGGCACACACATCCCCTGCGCACGGGCCCGCAGACACTCCTCCTCGGCGGCAATCTTGGCTTCGCCATACGGTCCGACGCCCTGCAGGCGGTCGGTCTCCAGCAGCGGATGGTGGTCCGGAATGCCATACACCGCCGTAGAGGAGACATGCACGAAGCGCGCCACGCCCTCCTGCCGTGCGGCGGCCAGCAGAGTGCGCGTCCCCTCGATGTCCGTCGAGTAGATGTCTTCCTTGGCGTAGAGCGGCAGGGCCGCAGCCGTGTGAATCACCCAGGTCACGCCCTGCATGCAGCGGGCTACCTGCGCCGGATCCCGGATGTCCCCGACGATCGACTCCACCTGACCGCGCTCGGGATAATCAAACGGCACCAGGTCCAGCGAACGGATCTGCGTGACCCCTTTGGCCAGCAAATGCCGCACCAGATTGATGCCCAGAAACCCGCTGCCACCGGTGATCAATACTTTCTGCTGCATGGTGCCCTCCCTTCGAAAGAGAAGGCCGCCACACATGACGTGTCGCGGCCTGTCTCCCTGCCTCAGCGATCCGAAGCTTACTTCAGGACGGCTTCCTTGGCAGCCTTGGCCAGACGGAACTTCGCGACCGTGCGGGCCGGGATCTTGATCGTCTCGCCGGTGGCCGGGTTGCGACCCATACGCGCCTTGCGCTGCACCTTGATCAGCTTGCCCAGACCAGGGATCATGAACCCCTTCTTGTCCTTGGCGCCCACATAGGCGATGCTCAGGAGCGTCTCGATCGCTTCCTTAGCCTGCTTCTTGGAAATGCCAGCCTTCTCAGCGATGGCGGCCAGCACCTGCGACTTCGTCTTCGGGGCATTGATCTTCTTAGCCATGAACGGACTCCTTGTTGCGCGTTTCAATTTGTGAGACAAAAAGCTCACGGTTGAAGGAAAATGTGCACGAATTGTGGGGGAATTGCAACTCCAAAAGCCATATTCGCCAATAATTCGCATTTTCTGCCCGGCTACGCCGCACGCGGCAAGGGTTCGGAAGGGGGGGGAAGGGTCCAGGGTCCAGGTTGTGCCTAATCCTGTTCCCCAACTTCTTCGTGGTATTGTAACTACTCAGGAATCAGAATATGAGTCCCAGCAAAGACTTTCGTCGGTTTTGTTGTCCACAGATTACACAGATTGAGAGTTTTGGCGTGTGACACCACAACGCACAACATCCCAATCTGCGTAATCTGTGTAATCTGTGGACAAAAGCATGCTCATAACTCCTAAATTTGAGTCCTATAAAATGCTGAGGCTCTTGCAAAACCCCGGGAAACGCCGGGATGCCAGGGTTCAAGCCGGAAACGACACCTGAACCCTGAACCCTCCGCTTGCACAAACCGTAGGTTTTGCAAGCGCCTCTCCTGTCAAAGTATTCCGCCGGGCACCTGCGGAAGTGCCATGCGCCTCAGGCGCCTTCTGTGCTGTTTTTCCTCGCGTCCAACGTGCTATGCTATCCGCCGTGACCGACTCCAACCACCACCTGCCCCCTGCCCCGCGCCCCGAGTTGCTCGCCCCGGCCGGCGATTTCGACGCGGCCTGCGCCGCCTTCCACTATGGCGCCGACGCCGTCTATGCGGGGCTGCCGCGCTTCTCGGCGCGAGCCGACGCCACCAACCTGTCGAGCGGCGAACTGCGCCAACTGCTGGCTTTCGCCCACGGCCTGCCACGGCCGCGCCGCGTCTATGTCGTGCTCAACACTCTGATGCAAGAGCGCGACCTGCCCGGCGCCATCGAGGCACTGGAGGAACTCGACGACGCCGGCGTGGACGCCGTGATTGTGCAGGATCTCGGCCTCGCGCGCCTGGCCCGGCGCCACTTCCCGCGCCTGCGCCTGCACGCTAGCACGCAGTTGGCCGTACACAATCAGGCCGGGCTACACGCCCTCGCCGCGCTCGGCTTCCGCCGTGTGGTGCTGGCGCGCGAACTCCCGCTGGAAGAGGCCGCACATCTGGCCCGCACCACGCCGATCGAGGTCGAGATCTTCGTGCATGGCGCGCTCTGCTATTCGTATAGCGGCCTCTGCCTCTTCTCTTCGCACCAGACCGGTCGCAGCGGCAACCGCGGCCGCTGCGCCTACTGCTGCCGCGAACCATTCACCCTGGCCGACCACGCGTCGGCGCGCACGACCGCCGCATTCCCCTTCTCCATGCGCGACCTGGCACTGGCGCCGCTGCTGCCGCCCCTGTACCAATCCGGCATCGCCAGTCTCAAGATCGAAGGGCGCATGAAGAGCCCCTGCTATGTGGCCTGCGTCACCGACTACTACCGGCGCAAACTCGACCAGCAACTCACCCCCGCGCAGGAAAGTGCGCTGGTGCAGGACCTGCAGACCATCTTTAGCCGCCCCTGGACCTCGCTCTATGCCGCCGACCGCCACGCCTCCGCCACCACGATCATCGATGCCGCGGCCATCGGCCACCGCGGAGCGGCCATCGGCGAACTGCAAACGATCGTGCGCGATGGCCGCGGCGGGCGCTGGCTGCGCTTCCAGACGTGCCGCGCCCTGGAAAAGCATGACGGCCTGCAGCTGCTGCTGCCACGCGGCGGCAAACCCTTCGGCTGCGCCGTCGACGCCATGCGCCGCGCCTGCAGCAGCCGCCTGGAGATCGCACTCCCCGCTGGCACCACCGTCGAAATTCAACTCCCCGCCGATGCACCGACCGACCTCCCCGCCGGCGCCACGGTCTACTGCTCGGCCTCACAGGCGGTCCGCCGCCACTATCAGGTACCCCAGCCGCCACCCGCCGCCTGTCGCGCGCCACGCCCGGTAGAGGTGCGCGTCGCGCTCGACCCCGCCGGCCTGACGCTCACCGCCACCACCCTCGCGCCCACACCGGACACACCACCGGCCGCACACCATGCCACCACCCACCTGCCACTGGCCCTG
>CAYSHQ010000229.1:0-4205 GCA_964430835.1 uncultured Lentisphaerales bacterium | reverse complement strand
TGCTCGATCCCGACCTTCACCGGGCCGAAGAGCGTCGCGAGTTCGATCGGCCCAAGGGAGATAACGCCCTTCAACTTGTCCCCGTTCTGCAGATCCACGGACACGGTCTCGTGATCGTCGCCCAGCCCCACGGTCAGAATCTGCTTTAGCGGAATGGCCATCTTCGCATACGGGGTTTGTACGGGTACCGTGTCGATCCTGGGCCTTCCGATGAGGCGCGAGCCGTCAACCAGTTCGATCTCCAGCCGCATCTCTTGAGGCGGGTCGCTCGTGTTCTCAGCGCCCGCCGCACGCCAAGCTCCCAACATCATTACCGCAACCACCGTTAAGTCCAATGTTCTGTTCATCGTTCTGGACTCCTTGCTGATGCGATACGACCACCGTGCCGCTATTCCATTAGACGCTGGTCGCGTTGCCTTTGTTCCTTCTCTTCTTCCGAACCGCTGGTTAGACAATTCCATCCCATATAGGTGTTTCAAGAAAGGCTGATAAGGTTGTCGCGTCTCGTCTCATCCATTGAAGATTGCCGTGATCGACAACACTCATGCGCTCCGCATTGTGGAAGACGAGATTCAACTCGTAGCCCTGGAATGTGGAGTTGCTCTTGATGTGCACCTTTTTCGACAAGAGTTGCAAGGCGTGGATCTGGTCTAGGGCCACTCTTTGAGGGGCCCGTTCGAGATTGCCTGTTGAGTTAATGGTTCGGTGTGTTTTCGAGAAGACTCCTGCCCGTTTATCGAACACGGCTTTGGTTGATGTGAAATACAGGTATATGCCACCTGCACAGGATGTGAGTACGCCCAGAATGATGGGGCCTATTGCGTATGCTGGGCGGGATTGTAGGCCTGCCCAGACAACGCACAGACCGGCCAGCAAGCACGTTAAGGGCAGACAAAGGGCTGCAGGCGTAGGTCGGAATTCAATTCGGTGGAAGTCGACATTGACCAACTGGCGGGTGCGACCGCCTGCTCCACCTTTGCAGAGAGGCGCCCAACTCGTTTGACTGGCCAAGCGGTCAGTTACACAGTCCGGGGCACATCCGCATTTAAGTTGTTCGTTGGGTCCCATTGTTCACGGGCGCGCAGTTGGTGGTAGTACTTCCAGAAGTCTGGATTCGCTTGATGGCTCATAGTTCCGCGCAGCGTCCTTGCGCGAGGTCCGCTAGCGCACGATCAGCCAGGCGGTCAAGCGTTCCGTTCTTGGCGTCTTCTTCAAACTCCTGATCCCAAGCCATGGCGTCGAAAGTGGCAAACCAAGCGCGGAACTTGCCAAGTTCAGCATTGGGCAGGCGAACCACAGCTTTCTCAATATCTATAGCCGTTGTCATCGTGAAATAATAGCAAAGTGCCTCTTGCTGGGCAATAATAGGTTATGGGGCACGAGCAGGGCTGGCCCACCGGAGCCTGATCGGCGACGTGGTGCGACTAAGCAAAATCGACACGCCCACCCCTTCGCGGCCATTCGCGTGCATGCGCGGTTCCATTGACGGCGGCGGGTCCGGCGGCCCCGCTACCACCTACCACCTACCACCTCTTATGCTTTTACAGCAGCCGGACCGGGTGCAGGCCGCGTACGGCGTTCAGCAGATAGATGGCTGATGCCTGCCGCGCCTCGGCGATGGTCACGATGCGTTCTTGCAGCCGCCCCTCAGCCAGCAGCGCGGCCCGGTGTGTCCCTGGCAGCAGTCCGCACGACAGTGGCGGCGTGACCCATACGCCATCCAGCACGAACGCCACGTTGGCCAGGGTGGACTCGGTAATCTCACCGCGGGTGTTGAACAGGAGCGCGTCGCGATGCCCCGGCAATTCGCGCAGTTTCTCGGCATAGAGTTCTCGGCAGGTGGTCTTGTGGTAGAGCCATACCTGCGCAGGGTCCACCGGCGAGCGCGCCAATGGCAGATCATCGAAGCGTAACCCTTCGTCCGGCAGCAGCGTGCCTTCGCAGCGGATGGCGCCCTGGCGGGAGATCAGCAGCCGTACGCGGTGGCGCGCTCGTGGCAGGTGGGTGGCCCAGCGCAGGAGTTCGGCGTGGATCTGTGCGGTATCCAGACGGAAGCCAAAATAGGTGGCCGATTGTTCCAGCCGTTGCAGATGGTAGGGGAGTAGCCAGTACCCTTGTTCCGGGGTCCAGCGCAGCGTCTCCAGCAAGTCAAAGTCGCGGCGCAGCGGGTGGAGGGCCGCGGCCTTGGTGACGCACTCCCGGGCTTCGGCGGCGGCGGTGGAATCCCAGACTACGCCGCCGCCGACGCCATATTCGGCGTGGCCGGTGGGGCGGTGCAGCAGCACGGTGCGGATCGCCACATTGAATTGGGCCTGCCGACCGGGTGCCAGGTAGCCGATGGCACCGGTGTAGACCTGCCGCGGGGCGGTCTCGAGCGCGGCGATGATCTCCATGGCGCGGCGCTTGGGCGCGCCGGTGATGGAGGCGGGCGGAAAGGTCGCTTGCAGGATCTCGACGAGCGAGGCCTGCGTGCGGGCCGTCACGGTGGAGGACATCTGCCAGACGGTGGGGAAGCGCTCCACCGCGAAGAGTTCCGGCACCTGCACGGAGCCGGGTTCGGCGATGCGCCCCAGATCATTGCGCACCATGTCCACGATCATGACGTTTTCGGCGCGGTCCTTGGCGGAGGCGGCGAGGGCGGCTCCTTGCGCCGCATCATCGGCGGCCCAGCGGCCGCGGGCGGCGGTCCCTTTCATGGGGCGCGAGCTTACCTGTGCGCCATCCAGCCGCAGGAAGAGTTCCGGCGAGGCACTGCAGACGGCCCAGTCGGCGGTGTCGACAAAGGCGGCGTAGGGTATGTCGCCGTGGCCGGCGATCAGGCGGAAGAGGTCCCAGGGGTCGAGGCTGGTTTCGGTCTGCAACCGGTAGGTGAAGTTGACCTGGTAGGTATCGCCAGCCTGGATATGCGCCAGGATGGTTTGCAGGGCGCGTTGCTACGCCTCGGGTGTGAGCGAGGGGTGCCAGCTTTGCGGCAGCGCGGTGGCGGGCGCGGGCGGGAGTTCCGGGGTGCGGTCGCAGCGTTGGAACAGCCCCAGCCAGAGCAGAGGGGCGATCGGTACGTTCGGGCGATCGCCAGTCGGCCCCGGCGGCAGGCTGGCATCCAAGGCGGGCGCGGCTTCGTAGGAGAGGAAGCCGGCGGCGAACAGGCCTTCGTCGGTTACCGCCGTTTCCGCCTGGTGCAGTAGGGGGAGGAGTTCGGTGAGGGAGGACGTCGTCAGGATGCGGCAGGGCGCGGTGAACGTCAGCCATGCGTCGCTGGTCGGATCGCGTATGATAACGCGGGGTGCGTGGGTGTGTGGGTGGGGGTTCACGCCGGTGCGTCCGTACAGACTTGCCGGTTCCGCCATTGCCGGGGTGAGAGGCGGGTCATCTCGCGGAACCGGCGTGTGAAATAGCCCGGATCATCGTAGCCGGACACGATCACGGGCATGCGGAACGCCCGCCCTTCCCGTCTTGCCCGCCGCCGCGCCCAGAGCAGTCCGATCACCACCAGGACGCAACACCCCGCCAGCAACATGGGCATGACCAGATAGATGAAGAGCCCAACATAGGAGGAGGTGTGGCCATGGGCCAGATCCAGGCCTAGCAGTACGACGCCCAGTAACCCCAGCGCCCAGCCAAGAAACCACCCCATCAAGGTGATGCCATTGCGCCACAAACTCGCCGACTTGTCCTGTTTGCTCATCGTTGTGCCATGCTCCGGCGGGATACGCAGGCGCGGCGGACGCTACGCCGAGCTTTCCAACCGATGGATTATTATAGTCTGCTGTGATTCCTACTGTACATGCGAATGATGTTGGTATTTTGGGAGCGGGCATGGCACTAGGGATCGGGACCGACGGTAGCAGCACAAGTCTACCTGGCTGCGGGGCTTCGGCAGCACGTGCACGACTCCGCGGCGACCGCGGGGCTGACAGGCGCATCGCCCACTTCTCCGCTTGGTTCACCAGATCAGGCGAACCGGATAGCGCTTGATGTTTTCGTCACACGTGCAGATGGCCATGTTCTCGACCATGGACTGGCAGATGATCAGGCGATCGAAAGGGTCGCGGTGATGAAAGGGTAAGGTGATGAGCGGTTGAAGATGTTGCGGTTCGAGAGGCAGAGTTCTGAACCCTTCGGCCGCGCGTTGCTTCATGAACAGATCCAGCGGGTCGTCAAGGGTGAGTTTGCCGAGGCTGCATTTGACGGCGATCTCCCACCAG
>CAYSHQ010000228.1:1763-4219 GCA_964430835.1 uncultured Lentisphaerales bacterium | reverse complement strand
CACCCCCAGTCCAGGGTTGCTTAACAGGACCCTGTGTGGTACATATGCGGCCTCCCTGTATCCAGCGCAGCTTACGAGGTTGTCGCATGAAAGTCATTGGCAGCTTGATGGGGTTTATCGAAAATCGCATTCGCGGACAGCGCGTGTTGTATATCGGCGTCAGCGACTTGCAAGGAGGTATATCGGTCAACGCCAAACGCATGCAAGCGGTTGCCTCCGAATGGCATGCGATTGATTTCAACCCGGGATTAGCCCAGCAATATCCGGAGCTCAACATCCTGACGCTGGACTTGGACGATCCGATCGCTGCCCGACTGCCGCCTGTAGACTTCGTCGTGATCACCGAAGTGCTGGAACATCTACGCTCACCCATACAAACGCTGCGCAATCTGGGGCAACAACTACCGGGCGCACGCATCCTCGGCTCAGTCCCGAATGCGCTTTCATTTGGCCGCATTAGCAGTGCGCTCTGGAGTCCCCGGCGATACGATGTGTTTGACGGCCACCATCTCATGGTGTTCAACCGCTATACACTCCAGAAGACGCTGATCGCAGCCGGTTTGACCGATTTGCGAATCGTGGCATACGACTCCTGGCTGCCGTTTCGTCCTTTTCTATGCTGGCGCCCGGACTTCGCGCAGGGCTTATACTTCGAAGGCACCGTGCCCCCCGCCGCCAACTAGCGCACCGCGCACGCCCTGCCCACCCATCCACCAACGCTGGGGTGCCATCAGAAGCCGATAACGCATCGTATGACAACAACACACACACACCAACGGCCCCGGATACCAGCCCTACTCCCCATGCTGCTCTGGTTGGGCGTAGGTCTGATTCTGCTAAGCCCAGTCATTTTCTCAACGTTTATCGTTCTGCCATCACCAGACTCAGCCCCCTTCTACACCGGCCACAATCAACTGTTAACATTCGATACCGCACTCAGCAATGGCGCATGCCAGACGCCGCACATGCTCCTGTGGATGCTCCTACCGCCGCTGCTCTGCCACGATCTTACCTATCTGCTGGACGGCTTACTCATTGCAGCGGGCGCAGCCTACTACCTCCGTGGTCGAAATGTACCCAACAGCATTGCCTGGCTAGGTGGCGGTATGCTGGCGTTTGCCGGATACTCCTTTACCTTGATTGCCGCAGGGCATCGCGGCTACTTCTACATGGGCGTGTACGGAGTATTCCTCTTTGGCTTGGTCTTGCGCGCTGTACGCACAAAAAAGTGGCGCTACTATGCCATGGCAGGCGCATGTGCCGGCTGGGCCATCAATAGCGCACCCGACTTCTCCTTCCTCTACATTAGCGCGGCTGCCAGCTACGGTGCGTGGTTGCTCTTCTCGCGCACCGCTGTGCCACAAGCGACCATCCTTGCGCAGCTTGGTGGCGCCATGCTGCGCATCCCCATCTTCCTGCTATTCTTTGGCCTGACCGCGTGGACGGGCCTACGTGACGTCATCACGGTCTATCGTCCCATGCGCGAAGCCGCAATGAGTGCATCCGCAACGCAGCAACCGCCAGAGGCAACCCCGTCCCCCTTGGAAACGGCGGCCACGCGACGCAACAAGTGGATTTTTGCCACGAACTGGAGCCTCCCCCCCGCGGAAATTGTCGAATTTGTGGCCCCCTGTCTTTTCGGCACACAAAGCACTGATCCGGCGGCCCCATACTGGGGCCGCTTGGGACGCACCGAGGGGTGGGAAAAACATGGTCAAGGATTCGCCAACTTTCGCCAACATGCGATCTATTTCGGCGCCCTACAAATCATCCTGGCGGCGTTGGCGATCGCGATCTACTGGCACCTGCGCCGACAGCGCCAACAACCGGAAAGCCCATCCGCCGCAACACAGGATGGCGTGCTTGCCGATGTGCCCTTCTGGATGACGCTCGGCCTGATTGGCTTGTTGCTGGCACTCGGTCGGCACGCCCCCTTCTACCGTTTGTTTTATGAATTACCATATATGTCACTCTTGCGCGCGCCCGTCAAATTCGTGCGGTTCTTAGAGTTGTCCATCGCCATGCTCGCAGCGCTCGGACTTACGAGCTTGGTGGCCCACCCTCGCCCCCCTGCGGACATTCGTCTGCGCCCTTGGATCATAATGACGGGCATCTTATGCGGCGGATTTCTACTCGCGGCCGTCATCGTCAATGCAAGCCCGGATGCGATACGCAGCGCCATACGCGACGCCCTCGTGCCAGAAACCGCCCGTGCGCAAGTGGCCCTTGCTAGTCTAAACAAAATAGTAGGCATCCTCTTGCCCAATCTCTGTGGTGCCTTACTGCATGCCGCACTCGCGTTCAGCATTGGCTGCTGCCTGTTATTGGGGTTGGCAAAAGGCTGGTTGACACCCCGCCGTGCCATACTCTTCGCCTCCCTATGGATCGCGCTGGCTGCCATCCTCGTCAATCGCCGCTTTATCAAAACGCCAGCTATGGCTGACCTTGAGCGCCGG
>CAYSHQ010000228.1:0-1753 GCA_964430835.1 uncultured Lentisphaerales bacterium | reverse complement strand
CGCCGCTTTATCCTGACGCAAGACGTCGCACCGGGGTACGAGGCAAATGAGGTCGTGCGACGGGTCCAGGCGGCTACGCCGGACAATCCCGTACTTGCCTGTTACACACCTTGTCCAAATCCAGATTGGTTCCGTCAATCGCTTTATGTACATGGCATAGATAGTTGCGTACCGGTGCCAGGGACCTCGCTCACCGATCCAACCATGCAATTGTTCCAAAAGCTGGAGAACAATCCAATTCGTTTTTGGGAAGTTAGCGGTGCCACGTTTGCGCTCGTACCCGCGCAATCGGCTCGTTCCCTGATCGGGGACCGCGTCCAATTTGATTCCTGGATCGGCTCAGCGCGAGGTCGCATGGTGGCCAGCACATCTCCCGACAACGCCTTGGCCCTGTTGCGGGTGCTTCATCCCTTGCCCTATGCCTGGTTAAGCCCAAACTGGCTTTGCGTATCGAACGACACCCATCTCGCACACGTGCTGGGGCAACCGTCAAATACAACCGATACCGCCATTGTTAGTGGCTCCATACCGCTGGCCAGTAGCACGCCCCCCCCTGGAACGACAGCAGGTGCTGTGCAGGTACAAACAATCCGCTTCCACAAGCATGCGTTGGCAACCCGCCTGCTTGTCCAAACGCCAACACCCCAGTTGCTAACCGTCCGCATGCCCTATACCGAGGCGAGCCAATTACAATGCACGATTGACCAACAAATAGCCCCTGTAGTTCGTTCCACCCATCTCTGGACAGGCGTTCTGGTGCCAGAGGGCACGCATATTGTGCAGTTTTCTTCTGCCCACCACTGGATGTGGCCAGGACTGAGCCTTTCGCCGCTGCTCCTTTGCCTGCTGTTCATCCCCGGCCAATGGCGCAAGAAGCCGACAGGTCCATAACACCATCCACTGAAGTGTTGGTTGGCTGATGGTTTGGACACGTGCCCGGTTCGGCGGGAGCCGCACAGGAGCGGCCAAGGGGCGAGCCCATGGCTGATGCGGCCCCGCCAGTAGTGCGGTCTCGCCCCCGAGCCCAGCGCATGCAAGGCCTGATTAAGGCGTACGGTGACTCTAACGCCAAGGCGCAAGGGCGCGAAGGTGGGAAGGTGTCGGATGAGCATGCCCAATCGTCCACCGTAATCGTCGCCGTAGTCGTCCACCGGAGTGGCCGACAAGGGCGGAGAAAGAAGCCCAGTGCGAGGGGCGGCCGTGGCGGCGATTCCTCGCGCTGTCGCGCTTTTGCTCAGCAACTGCCGTCGTATAAATCTGCCGTCCGGCGGGGGCGAGCCCTGCCCTTTACACACAAATATCCCTGGACAAAAGAAATGGCGCGCAACCGTACAAATTTGTCATAGGTGGTAGGTGTTAGGGGCGAGACGCTTTTTTTCAACGCCCAACGCGCAACATCCAACAACCAACGCCCAACGGAACTTCGTGCATTCCCTTGGATGTTGGGCGTTGGATGTTGGACGTTGGGTGTTGAATGGCGCCCATCTGCGGTTCGGCGGAACAAGTTTGTCGCTTTTTACGGCCGTAGTATTTGTCCAGGAGAACTTGTGTGTAAAGGGCAGGGCTGGCCCCACCGGAAGCAAAGTTCCGCTAGAGAAAGGCAGCAGCGCAATTTGACAAGCAAAAGGAATGGCGCGAGGTTAGGCCGCAACGGCCACGCCTCGCGCCGCACCTTTTTTTTCGATTTTTTCGCTTTCTTTCGCTGCTCGCTCTGAACTTCCCGTTCCGGCGGCACAAGGCCGCCGGGGACGGC
>CAYSHQ010000227.1:0-4268 GCA_964430835.1 uncultured Lentisphaerales bacterium | reverse complement strand
TCGTGCCATAAATCATAGAAAACGACAAGCGGGAAGCGGCACCCTATGACACGCGGCAGAGCAGCCCCTTCAGATAATGCCCTTCGGCAAAAGCCAAGCTTTCGGCATGATCCGGTGCCTGCTCCAAGCGCTGCAACAGGTGCACCTCGCGCCGGGCATCACAGGCGGCATCGGTGACAATCTTCTGGAACAGCTCCGTAGGCATCAGGCCGGAACAGGAGCAAGTTGCCAGGATGCCACCCGGACGCAGAAGCTTGATGCCGAGCAGGTTGATATCCTTGTAGCCGCGGGCGGCAGCCATCAGGTGCCCCTTGGACTCCACGAATTTGGGCGGATCAAGTACGATCAGGTCGAACATCCGGCGCGCATCGCGAAACTTCCGCAGCACTTCAAAGACATTCCCCTCGATGGTCTCGGAGCGGGACGCGTCGATCCCATTGCGTGCCGCATTGGCACGCGCCAGGGCCAGCGAGGGGGCCGACATATCCACATGCACGACGGACGTCGCGCCGGCTTGCAAGGCGGCGATCCCAAATCCGCCCGTGTAGGCGAAGGCGTTTAAGACCTCGCGACCCGCGGCATACCCCGCCACGATGGCGCGGTTTTCGCGCTGGTCCAGATAGAAGCCGGTCTTGTGCCCCTGCTTCACATCCACGCCATAGCGGCACCCCTGCTCCTCGATCTCCACCAGATCAGGCGGGGTCTCGCCCGCCAGCACACCGGCCACCAGCGGCAGCCCTTCCCGCTCGCGCACATCGAGATCCGAGCGCTCGTAGATGCCGGCGCACGGGCAAAGCTTCGCCAGTGCCGTCACGATCTCCGCCTTCCAGCGGTCCACACCGGCCGCCGTGAACTGGCAGACCAGGAAATCGGCATAGCGGTCCACCACCAACCCCGGCAGCCCATCGGACTCGGCATTCACCAGGCGCAAGGCATTCGTGGCGCGCCGCGCCGGCGGCAAGGCCGCGCGTGCGGCCAGCGACGCAGCCAACCGCTGCTCAATGAAGGCCGCGTCCACCGCGCCCCCTTCGCCAAACGTCCACATGCGCACACGGATCTGCGAACTCGGCGACCAGGCCCCCAGCCCCAGCGGGGCACCTTCGGCATCGCACACCGCCACAGTCTCGCCCGCAGCCGGCTCCGCACCTTCACGACGCTCTACGCCGCCGGAAAAGATCCAGGGATGATTCCGCAACACCGTATGGTCACGCCCGGGCTTCAAGAAAATCGTCGTCATAAGCTACACCTTCGCTGGGTTCCAGCATGGCTGCCTGATTGCATCCGCCGTCCCTTATACCGTGTCGGACCATGGATAGCAATGGACAAGACACCGCTTTCACCCGCACCTCACAAATTAACCAGCTCTTTGTCCGGATCCGCCTCGGACAGGACACACGCCAGCATACCTGCCGGGTTCAAAAAGCCGACCACCACGCGGGCACAGTGCTCCACGACATATTGATTGCACCAAGCCGCACGGCGCACACTGGGTGCCTCGATGGCCTCCTCAAAGGGTGAAACCATTAGCAAGCGCCCTTCTCTCAGCGCGGTTTCCACGGCGACACGGCACGGCGCGTCCAGGGCCTCTTCCAGCCCATAGGGCTTAACCCAGATCATAGGGCGTTTATACTGCAAACCGGCCCTGAATACGGTGCGCTCCATGGGCGACAGAAAACCAGAAAGGATCACTTCGCCCGGTTGCAACAAGAGTTTGTCCGGCAAATCCGCCGGCCCACGCGACGCGAGAAAGCCCACTTTCGGCTGATCCAGCAGCGCCTGGTTCCCCCGGTATTTTGGCACGGCACCTTGCCTGACCACGTGAAAATTCTGCGGGTTGGCGCGAATATAATGGCGGATGTTCATGCGGGCAGCATCATCGCGCGCCCTGACCTCGTAAAACCGCCCCTGCCAGACCTGCTCTCCCAGAGCGCGCGTGACCGCACTCTTGTACGAGCGCACGATCGTCGGCACGGACCCCGCAACCGGCTTACCAAAGGCTTCCATACCGCCACGGCATGCCGTGGCGCTATGGCATGCCGTGGCGCTATGGCATGCCGTGGGGCTATGGCATGCCGTGGGGCTATCTACCAGTTGCAGCAGCCCATGCACATGGTTGGGCATCACGACATATTCATCCACCACCGCCCGGGGAAAATGCGCCGGGATCTCTCGCCAGAACTGGTCTGCCACACGGCCCGCCGCGTTCAACACCATCCGGCCGTTAACAATGACGCCAAAAACAAAACGCATCTTAGCGGTACAAATCGTGATGAAATACCACCCAGGGCTGGTGAAATCCCAGCCCTGCATACGCAGATGCGTACGTCGTGGCAGGTGTGCATCCATTGCCATTTCGCGCCCTCACTTGACCCTGCGCCACAATTTTGCTCCAATACGCGCTTCTGTGCAAGGCGTGTTCGGGCGTGAAATAACGGAGGGTGGCATGGTCTGGTACTACGCAAAAAACGGGGATCGGCGGGGACCGATCGAAGAGATGGATTTCTATGATGACCTGAAGGCGTAAGGCCACGCCTAGGCCGTCGGCAGCGCGACCGGCGGCGCAAACGGCTCGGTCTTATCCGCGCCGGCACCGTCCTTGACCAGCACTTCAATCCGGCGCTCGACCTCGTTCAGCTTCTGCGAGCAGAACTGCACGAGGCGCTGACCCTCCTCGAACGCCGCCACCATGGCATCCAGATCCATGGCACCAGCCTCCATCTGACCGACAATCGCCTCCAGACGACGCAGCGACTCGTCAAAACCAACTTCACTCTTCTCTTTTTTCGACATGTGGGTCTCCAGGTTGAGAGGGGGGGGCAGAATCCGCACAGACCACCGACGAAAGCGTGCCATCCGCGAGGTGGGTACGTAGAAGGGTGCCATGGTCAACCTGGCGCACCGAGCGCACCAGTTTACCATCGACGGTCCGCGTGAGGGAGTAGCCGCGTTCCAGTACGGCCATGGGGCTCAGTGACAGCAATTGGCGCTCCAGTGCCGCCACCTGCCGCTGCCGCCGCTGCACCTCCACCGGCGCGGCGCGGGTCATGCGCCGCTGCAACGCTTCCAGGCGCCCGGCCACGGCCTGCAAGCGTGTCCCCTGCAGCAGTTGCAGCCGTGCACGGCTCTCGGCCACCCGGCGGCGCGGACGCACCGCGGCACCGGCCAGGGCCTGCTTCAGCCGCAGCTCCAGCGCATCCAGCGTCTGCGCCGCACGCTCCACCGCATGCCGCGGCGCATGAAAGACCTGACTGGCGCGGACCCGTGCCAGCCGGCCGCGTAACTCGGTCAGCCGCTGCCGCAGCGTCTGCCGTAGCAAGCGCGCCTGCGTGCGCAGCGCCAGCTCAAAATCCTCCTTGCGCCCCACCACCAGTTCCGCCGCCGCCGAAGGCGTAGGCGCCCGCACATCCGCCGCAAAATCACAGATGGTGAAGTCGATCTCGTGCCCCACCGCCGAGATCACCGGAATGGCAGAGCGCGCCACGGCACGGGCCACACACTCCTCATTAAAGCACCAGAGATCTTCCAGGCTGCCACCGCCACGGCCGACGATCAGCACATCCAGCGGTGCGGGCAGCACCCCTGCGACCGTGCCATCCGCGGCCCGGGCGCTCAGCTCATTCAACCGGTCAATCGCCGCCGCAATCTCCATGGCCGCACCCAGGCCCTGCACACGCGCTGGTGCCAGCACAACGTAGAGATTGGGAAAGCGGCGCGTGATGACGTTAAGGATGTCGCTGATCGCCGCCCCGGTAGGCGACGTGACAATCCCCACGTGCTGCGGTAGCAGCGGCAACGGCCGCTTGCGCGCGGCCTCAAAGAGCCCCTCCGCCAGCAGCCGGCGCTTCAGCTCTTCGAAGCGCGCCAGCAACGCCCCCTGCCCGGCCGCCTCCACCTGCCGCACAATTAACTGATACTGCCCGCGCTGCTCGTATACCGTCAACTCGCCATGCACCCGCACCTGCAAGCCGTCGGCCAGCGCCACAGTCAAACCGCGCTGCGAACCGGCAAAGAGTACCGCACTAAGCTGGGCCCGCTCATCCTTGAGCGTGAAGTAGCAATGCCCGGAAGCCTGACGGCGAAAGCCACTGATCTCGCCCTCCACCCAGACCCGGCCGACCTCATCCTCCAACGTCTGCTTCACCAAACGCGTCAACTCCCCGACCGTGTAGATGCGGCGGGCGTCAGGTACAAGTTGTGGAGTGCTTATATTCACCGGGTTCAGGGTTCAGGGTTCAGGGTTCAGGGTTCAGGGTTCAGGGTTCAGGGTT
>CAYSHQ010000226.1:3113-4282 GCA_964430835.1 uncultured Lentisphaerales bacterium | reverse complement strand
CTCCGCGACTACGTGGTACAACGGGCTTTCCCTTGCGCGGTGCGGGTTCAGGGTTCAGGGTTCAGGGTTCAGGTGCAGGTGAAGGGGCAGGCGAGAATGTGACTTTTGGACGGGCACAAGGCCGCCGGCAGGAGACCCTTCGACTGCGCTCAGGGACTTGTCTGCCGACGGCTACGGGGAACCCATCTATCAGACCGGTTTTGTGGATACCGCCGCGTCTTAGAAGTTCACATCCAACTGCGTGGTGATGGTATTGGCACCGGCGACGCTCTGCTCGTTGTAGATGTCGTAGCCCACGATCACCGAGACATTGGGGGTGAAGGCCCAGGCCACACCGAAGTTGAGCGCGCCCAAGGCATTCTGGCCGCCCTGGTAGTCCACCGCCATCCAGAGGCGGTCATCAATCTCGCTCATGGTGCGGTCCCAAGAGAGGAGGATGCCGTGGTTGTCATCGGTGGAGCCGCCCGGACCGGTGAGCACATCGTTGTTGCCCACATAGTAGCCGGCCGAGATCCGCCCCAGGGACGGCAGGCCGCAAAACCCCGGCAGCACTTTGGAGGCCAGACCATAGAGGATGTCCTGATCCGTGCGATTGGCATCATGGCGCTTGGTGCCGAAGTTGTAGCCGCCGATAGCCAGGGCCGGCGCGTTGGAGCAGAGGACCCCTTCCGGCACGCCCAGCTTGGCGTTGAAATAGACCGGGTGGTCATCGTATTTGCTGCCGCTGAACGTGGAAATGTAATCCACGCCCACTTCCATCTGCAGGTCATGGAAGGGGAGTACGCCGATGGTCAGGCCGCCATCGAATACGTCCGGGTCACGTCTTCCGGCTTCTAAATAGCCGTGTTCCGTGGAGCGTACGTAGGCGTCGAGGCCGAAGTGCGGTACGCCGAAGGGCTGGACATCCGTGGAGGGGATCCAGATCTGGGTGGAGGGGGTAGCCTGCAGGAGGGTGGTCCCCAGCAGCAGGGTGGCAAGTGTCAGACGTGTGGTCGGTGTCATGGTGATACTCCTTGGGATACGGTGGTTAGTCGTTTGTTGGTCGTTTGTTGGTCGTTTGTTGGTCGTTTGAGTCGATAGGGGTAGCATATTCCGGCGATAGGGTTCAGGGTTCGGGGTTCAGGGAAAACCGGTCGATTCGTCTGCCTTTGGTCGCCCGGATCATGGAA
>CAYSHQ010000226.1:0-3103 GCA_964430835.1 uncultured Lentisphaerales bacterium | reverse complement strand
TTTTAGTTTCTCATTGCTGTAAACCATCGGCTTGGCCGGTATCCCGGCCAAGCCGCGGCCGGCCTGAACCCTCCTGAGCCCCCGGCTAGCCATCAGCCGATGGCGGTGTTTCCTTTCTCCCCCGTACGCACGCGCAGGCATTCGCGCATGTCGAGGATGAAGATCTTGCCGTCACCGATCTCCCCGGTGCGGGCGCCTTCCAGGATGGCGTCCACCGCGGGTTGCACATAGGCATCGTTGACGGCGATTTCCAATTTGACCTTTTTCAGCAGGCTACCGGCCTCCCGGTGGCTGCGGTAGACGGTGGCGATCCCCTTCTGGCGGCCGCGCCCCATGACGTTGGAGACGGTGACCAGGTGGATCTCCTTCTTCTCCAGCAGGTCTAAGACAAGATCCAGGCGATCCGGTTGAATGATGGCAATGATGTACTTCATGGTATTTCTCCTTGGTTTATCAATTAATCCAACATGGTGTAGCCAGCTTCCTTGTGCTGCGTCAGGTCCAGGCCCACGCGCTCTTCGTGTTCGGTGACGCGCAGCCCGACCAGTTTGTCCACCAGTTTGAAGAGTACGAACGAGACGACGGCCGAATAGACGATCGTGACGAGCACCGCCTTGATCTGCCAGACGAATTGCGCCGCATTGCCATAGAGCAAGCCATCGCAGCCGTTGATGGCCTTATCGGCGAAGATACCGGTGGCTAGGGCACCGACGATACCGCCAATACCATGCACGCCAAAGGCGTCCAGAGAGTCGTCATAGCCGAGCTTGGTCTTCAGGAAGGTAACGGCCAGCCAGCAGCAGAAGGCGGCGCCGAGTCCGATCCAGATGGCACTCATCGGCGAGACGAAGCCGCAGGCCGGCGTGATGGCCACCAGGCCAGCCACGGCCCCGGAGATCACGCCCAACGTCGTGGCGCGCCGGTGATAGAGCCAGTCGCAGAGCACCCAGGCGAGACCGGCGGCCGCCGTGGCAATGTGCGTGGTGACAAAGGCGTTACCAGCCAGGCCATTGGCGGCGAGTGAACTGCCGGCGTTGAAGCCGAACCAGCCGAACCAGAGTAGCCCCGCGCCCAGCACGGCAAACGGCAGGTTATGCGGCGGCGAGGCCGCACCGACGCGTTTGCCCAGCAGGATGGCCGCCACCAGCGCCGCGATACCGGCATTGATGTGCACCACGGTGCCGCCGGCGAAGTCCAGCGCGCCAGCCCGGGCAGTGCCGGCCGCATCAAAGCGCGAGAGGAACCCGCCCAGCCCCCAGACCCAGTGCGCCACCGGATCGTAGACCAGCGTGGACCAGAGCACCAGGAAGAGGCAAAACGCCGAGAACTTCATGCGCTCCGCAAAGGCCCCCAGGATCAGCGCGGGGGTGATGACCGCGAACATGGCCTGGAAGATCATAAAGACCGAGTGCGGAATGGTCGCGGCGTACCCGGCAAAGGGATCGGCCCCCACGTTCCGCAGGAAAGCCCAGTCCAGATTGCCGATGATCCCTTTCACATCCGGCCCAAAGGCCAGGCTATAGCCAAAGAGTGCCCATTGGACCGTCACCAGGCAGATTACAATGAAGCACTGCATGAGGATCGAGAGGACATTCTTTTTGCGAACCAAACCGCCATAGAAGAAGGCCAGCCCCGGCGTCATCAGCAGCACCATGGCCGAGGCCATCAGTACCCAAGCCGTGTCACCGGCACTGATCGGGGAAGCGGGCGCGGCGGGGGGCGGCGGCGTAGCCGCTACCGGGGCGCTGACGCTCACGGCCGGTGGTGCGGCCGCACCACCCGTGCTAGCCGGAGTGGCACTGGCCGACTCCTGGGCCAGGGTGGATAAGGCCGTAAACCCGGCGACAAGGATTCCGCATAGTAGACTGTAACCGAAACGTGCACGCATCTGAGCAACCTCCTGTTAGTTGAGTTGCCGCCTCTAATTGCAGCAACCGTGCCAGCCGCAAACGTCAGATTTTGTCGTTTTGTTGTAAATAGTTTACGAACATCATGTTACGCGAAAATATTATAATCCATAAAGGTGGCGCCATTGTATACCATGTACAAATATGGCGCAATACTTGCAACAACAACATAATTGTACTAATTGGCGCTGATGACTCATTTTTGTGCAGAGTTTCTTGCAGAACCTCTGTTTTGTGCTAGCGGAGGGTGCCACCGCAGGCGCTGCAGCGCTACTACCACACCCAGTTGTGGGCCGGCCATACGGGAGGGTAAGCCAATGTATGCGGGGTTCTTGGTTCGTGGTTTTGTTGTCCACAGATTACACAGATTACACAGATTGAGAGTTTTGGCGTGTGACACCACAACGCACAACATCCCAATCTGCGTAATCTGTGAAATCTGTGGACAAAAGCATGCTCATAACTCCTAAATTTGCGCTACGCTTGCGCACATTCGCGGAAAGAGCAAGACAAAGGAAAGCGGATAAGATCGGGGTCGGCATCGGCATCGGGGTCGAAAAGGAGCTCGGGAGGGCGTTTGGCCATGAGAAACTGGACAGCCCTTTACTCTAGCGAGGTCGTACCTCAGACTGCCGGGCTTTCGCGGCCATCGTTCTCATCCTCGTCCTAGATCGCATATCGGACTTCAAGGGCCCAGATGCGCATCCTTGACCAGCATCAGACCGGCCAAACCCTTGACCCAGCCTGACCGGCGATGCGCCGACCACTCCGCCACGCCCGCACCGCAAACCCGCGCCATAAGAACGCCTGAAACCGGCAAGCTTCTGGGGGCGCACGTTCCGGCGGCCGGGTGCGTGCGCCGCCTGCCTACTACTTCTTCGCCGCCAGCTTGGCCTGCACGTATGGCACCAGCCCGCCGCCCGCGATAAGCTCCTTCATGAACGGCGGGAAAGGCGCGGCCTGGAAGGTCGTACCCTTGGTCACATTCGTGATCTTTCCCGTGTCAAAGTCGACCGCGACCGTATCGCCGGCCGCGATGCCGTCGTGGGCTTCCTGGCATTCGAGAATGGCCAGGCCGATGTTGATGGCGTTGCGGTAAAAGATGCGCGCAAAGCTCTGCGCGATCACGCAGGAGATGCCCGCCGCCTTGATAGCGATCGGCGCATGCTCGCGCGACGAGCCGCAGCCGAAATTCT
>CAYSHQ010000225.1:0-4287 GCA_964430835.1 uncultured Lentisphaerales bacterium | reverse complement strand
GCCTGTCGCCTGATATGCCGGCACGCGGCGAGCTGCACGATCTAACCATCGAGTCCGTGGCCTACCGCGGACGCGGCATTGCGCGTCTGGACGGTTGGGCCTGCTTTGTGGACAGCGTGGCACCTGGCGAGCAGGTGCACGTGCGGGTGGAAAAAGTGCACCGCAACTTCGTAGAAGCACGCCTGCTGGCCGTGCTGCACCCCTCGCCAGAGCGCATCACCCCCTGCTGCCGCCTGCCAGATGGCTCACGAGTCCCCGGATGCGTCTATGATCATCTCGCCTACCCCGCTGAGCTCGCGGTAAAACAGCGGCAACTCGAAGACTTCCTGCGACGCCTCCCCGGCGCTGAGTACCTGGCGCTGGCCCCCCCCTGCCCCTCGCCGCTCGCCCAGCACTACCGCAACAAGATCGTCTTGCACGCCCAACGGCAGGCATACGCACCGCACCCCCGCCTGGGGTACTACGGCGACGACAACCGCACCATCATCGACATCCCGGCCTGCCCGCTGGCACGCGCCGAAATCAATACCGCGCTTGCCGCGTTCCGCCAAAGCGCCGATTTCCGGCGTCTACGGCAGGATGAGACCGTCACCTTCCGCTGGACCGCCACCGATGGCGTACTTTACTGGCGTGGCGAAAACGCGCCGCCCAAACAGCCGGTAACCGAACAAGCGCCGTTCGGCCCCCTGGAAGTGCCAACAGACGCCTTTTACCAGGTCAATCCGGAGATCGCGGCCGAACTGGTGCGCCAAGTGGCGGATTGGTTTGCCGACCGCACACCCCCGCCCCCAGCCGACGACGCAGGCACAATCGCCCCAACCGTACAACCGCCCACCGTGCTGGATCTCTACTGTGGCGTAGGCGTATTCGCCCTGGCATGCGCCAAGGCCGGCGCTGGGGGGGTGGCGGGGATCGAGGCCCACCCGGCCGCACTGGCGACCGCGCGGACCAATGCGGCCCGGCATGGCATCACGGCCGACTTCCATTGCCAAGACATGCGCGAAGCAGCCCGGCAACGGTTTGGCGGACTGGATCTATCCGCTGCCACCGTGATCGTGGACCCGCCCCGGCAAGGGCTGGAACCAGAAGTGACCACGGCGCTGGCAGCCGCCAAGCCATCCCGCATTATTTATATCTCCTGCGACCCCGCCACCCTCGCCCGCGACCTGAAGGCGCTGCTCCCCGGCGGCTACGCACTCCGCCAGGCCCGTTTGTTCGACATGTTCCCCCGCACCGCACACTTCGAAACCGCCGTGTGGCTGGACCGGATTGCCTGAACCCCGAACCCTGCCCCCTTCTCTCCTCCGGGCCTATTCGCTCTCCGCCACGCGCCGCGCATCGGATTTGCGCGGCAACACCTCTACCGGCTCAAGCGCCGGGATCTCCAGCCCGGGGGTACTGGCCTGTAACTCTACAACACGCCGGGCGCTGACCAGCCCCCGGCTATCCAGCGAGCCGATCGCCTTGTTGTAACTCTCTGTGGCCTTCTGCAGACGCTCACCCAGGGCCTCGAAGTGCCCCGTCATGTCCACCAGGCGCTTATACAACTCCCGCCCCAGTTCCGAGATCTTCTCGGCATTTTCGGCCAACGCTTCCTGCCGCCACCCGAACGAAACGGCCTTGAGCAGGGCAATCAGCGTGGTGGGCGTGGCGAGGATCACCTTTTGTTCCACGCCGATTTCGATCAACTGCGGATCGGCATCCAAGGCCGCGCCGTAGAACGGCTCGCCCGGGAGGAAGAGCACCACAAATTCAGGCGCCGGCGTCAGCCGCTCCCAATAACTCTTGGCGGACAGCGCCTTGATATGCTCCCGTACCCGACGCGCATAGTCGTCCATGCGGGCACGGCGCGTGGCCTCGTCGGTAGCCTGCAGCGCCTCCAGATAGGCCTGCAGCGGCACCTTGGCATCCACCGCCACGCTCCGTCCGCCGGGGATCCGCACGACCAGATCCGGCCGCTGCCGCCCTTCCTCAGACACCAAATGCACCTGCTCATCAAAGTCGCAGAACGGCTGCATCCCGGCCAGTTCCACCACCCGCCGCAGCGTCAGCTCGCCCCAGCGGCCACGCGCCTGCGGAGAACCGAGGGCCTTGGCCAGATGCACCGTCTCCTTGCGCAGTTGTTCCTGCGCCCCCTGTAACCCAAGCACCTGCTCGCAGAGCCGGGCATAGGCATCCGTGCGGGCATGTTCAATTTCGCCCACGCGGCGGTCAAATTTCTCCAGCGTGTCGCGCACAGGCTTAACCAGCTCGTCAATCGCCTGCTGTCGCCGGGCAAGATCGCCGCGGGCGGTCTCCTGGAACTTCTCCAACGTAGCCTGCGCCAGATTAAGAAAGGCCTGGTTGTTATTGCGCAAGGCGTCAGCCGACAAGGCCTGGAAGGCATTCGCCAACGCGACGCGCGCCTGCTCCAGCAGCGCCAACTTCTCGCCGGCGGTCTGTCGCTCCCCCTGCAGGATGGCGGATAGTTCGGCCTCGCGGGCCAGTAAGCGCTGCACTGCGCTCTGCGATTCCTGCAAGCGCTGTGCCGCCGCCGCCGCCGCGCCACGCCCCTCCTCCACCTGCGCCTCGCGCAGCCCGAGGCGTTCGCGCAGGGCCGCCAGGTCACGCTCCCCCTCGGCCCGCAGCCGGGCCACACCCGCCCGCGCCAGCAGCCAGATGACGACCCCGCCTGTTACCATCCCGACCAAAACCAACAACAGATCCATACCCGTCATACGATTTCTCCCGCTCAAATCCAGCCGACTGTATACGATGCCTAAGCCCCGGCCGCGCCGACACGACAGGACTACTTTTCCTCTTCGTCCGCCGCCTCCGCTTGGTTGCGTGACAAGGCATTCTTACGGATCTCCTCGTCCTCGATCTGCGCCGACAGCGTGATCGCGCCCTCTGGATCTAACGACTGCAGCGTACCGCACAGCGTCTGGAGCGCCACATCGCGGGCCTTGCCCCGGGGCAGGGCGAGCACCCAGTTGCGAGCCCCGTCCAGATCCGTCTGAGACCAATTCTGCGCCACGCACTGCCAGGCGTTCATCCGCAGCTCAACGTCGTCAAACTTCTCAACCCATTTCGCCGCAGCCTCGGCATCCTGTGCAGCCCACGTGCCTGCCACATAAACTGCCAGACGTCCTTGTAACGAGACCGGCAACTTTGCCACATACCGCGCCGCCTCCTCCGGATCACTATGCGCCCAACTGTTGACCGCGTTCACCAGCGGCTCGGGATGCTGTTCATCCGAAACAGTTGCCACCCAGGCCATGGCGGCCGCCGGGTCATTGACCACCCAGGAAGCGGCCATGCCGGCGAACAAATTTTGCCGCTCGGCATTCGCGGGTAGCTGCATCGCGTAGTTCACGGCCGCCACCGGATCGGCATAGGACCATTGCGACACGACACTGTGCAAGGTGCTCCGCCGGGTCGGAGAATCCGGCATCTGGGCCAGCCACGCAATGGCCGCTGCGGGGTCCGCATGCGCCATACCGCCCGCCAGTTGTGCCAGGCAGCCATCCCGCAGGCTACCAGCCGACAGCGCATTCAACAGGCGCACCGCCGCCTCCGGGCTGGCATAACCCAGCATGGAAACCAGGTTACGGATGGCCGCATTCTGTGCCGAACCGGCTGGCAGTGCCAGCGTCCAATCCACGGCACGCTCCGGATCATCCTGTGCCAGGGCATTCGCAATGGCAGACAAAGACTGATTACGCGCATTCCCAGCCGGCATGGTCTCCACATACCGGATCGCCGCCTCGGCATCCTGACGCGCCAGGTTGGCAATCGCCGCCTGCAGCCCCCATTCGCGCCCGCGCGACACCGGCAACGCTTTCAGCCAGTCCATGGCCGCCGCGGGATCGCTATTGGCCCAGACCGAGGCGATACTTTGCACCAGGTTATTGGCGGTCTGTCCGGGTGGCAGCGCCGCAGCAAAAGCGGCCGCTGCCGCAGGATCCTTATTGGCCCACTGCCAGCTAATGGTCCCCAGCACCTGATTCTTCGCCATACCATCCGGCAGCGCGCGAAACCAGGCCACCGCCGCAGCGGCATCCTTCTCCATCCAGGCCGACAGGACCGTGGCATACAGATGCTGCCGTTGCGACGCATTCGCCACCGTTTTGACATACTGCAGCGCGGCCACCGGCTCCTGCGCGCCCCACCGTGCCACCAGTTGTTGGATCAGATAAGAGCGATACTGCAGATTGGCAATCTTCGCGGCCAGCGCCAGCGCCGCGCGCATATCTGTCACGGCAATCGCCATTACCAGTTCCTGCATAGCCCGGTAGCGGCTGCTCG
>CAYSHQ010000224.1:0-4358 GCA_964430835.1 uncultured Lentisphaerales bacterium | reverse complement strand
ATATGCAGGGGTGCGGGTTATTCCCTCGGCAACGTCTGGGGGTGGATCCGCAAGTACGGGCGTTTTATATGGATGACCGCTGGGCTGTGGCTCGTGATCCTGTGCATAACATGTGGGCCTGCGTGGATGATGTGCATGTGACGATCAGTGGTGGCAGGCCTGCCAAACCTACGGACGACTTCGGGGTTTCACCCGGACCGGCCTTTGCCATGGAAATGCGCCGGTTGACGGGCGTTCCCCAAGGGATGATTGCCTGCGCCCATGGCGGTACGACGATGACGCAGTGGGATCCACAACGGCGCGATGAGGGGGGGCATAGCCTGTATGGCGCGATGGTCCGGCGCCTCCGAAAAAATGGTGGCCGGGTGGCCGGCCTCCTCTGGTATCAGGGGGAGAGCGATGCGCGCGTAGCAGACGCGCCACTTTACACGGAACGCATGCAGCAGTTCATCGCGGCCCTGCGGCGCGATGCCCAGGACCGCTCCTTGCCGGTGGCCATGGTGCAGATCTCCCGCGTCACCGGTGCGTGGTGGGGGGAGCCGGCTGCGGTTTGGAATTCCATCCAGGAACAACAACGCCTGCTCCCGGCTGCCATCCGTAATCTGACCCTCGTGCCAGCCATTGACTTGTCGCTGGATGACGGCATCCATGTTGACGGCAAGAGTCACTATGTGCTGGGCAAACGACTGGCGCTGGCTATGCAGGTGCTGCGCGGGGGGCGCCGGGCCGGGTTGCCGCCGATCGCCCTGAAAGGCATCACGGTCGAGAAGTCGCGCGGCATGGCGGTCGTGGTGGCGGAGTTCGACCATGTCGCCGGGCGGCTGACGGCCGGGTCGCGACCCAGCGGGTTTGTGCTGGTCACGGAGAAGGGGGTCTGTCAGCCATTTGATCTCGTGCTGGATGGCGCTTGTGTGCGCATTCGCTGCGAAATCACGACTGCGGATGTGGCGACCGCGGCGTTGCATTATGGGCATGGTCTGGCGCCGTATTGCAACATTATGGATGAGGCCGACCGGTCGCTGCCGGTTTTCGGCCCTGTGGCGGTCTGCAAGCCGCGCGCCGTGACGCCCCCGATCCAACAACTGCGTGTCAGTGCCTTTCAGCCGGCGGCCGGGAAACTGGATAAGCTGACCTGCCCGGCCAGTCTGGAGGCGCTGGGTATGGTCTCACGCACCTTTGCGGACCCGTTTTGTAATCTGCACCCGGAAATTGCGCAACTCGGCGGCCAGGATGCCGTGGTCTACTATGCGTGCCGCTTCGCCTGTGCCGAGGCGATGCGCCTGGCCGTGATTCTCGGTTACGACGGGCCGGTGAAGCTTTGGGTAGATGGCAAACTCCGGTTGCATGTGCCGCTGGGGACCAATCCCGCGGAGCCGGACAAAAACAGCGTCCCCTTTGCGGCCGCGGCCGGGGAACACGAACTGATCGTAGCCTTGGGCACCAACCAGGGTGCCGCGTGGGGGATCTTCCTGCGTCTGGAACGCATCGGCCTTTCCCGCCAGGCACAGGCCAAGGGTGTCTCGCAGGTGCGCCTGCCGGAAATTCTTGGATAATGGCGACGCCTGCGTTCCGGCGTGACGGCTAGGATGGTTCCGAGTAAGCTATCCCCCTTTTGCGTGGCATCAGCAGCGATGAAAGTAGAACGTTATGAGTAGTGAAGTGACATCCTTGGTGGGCCGCACAGAGGCCGAACTGGCGCAGTGGTTGCAGGCGGGCTTTGTGGCCGTCCTGGGCGAGGAAGGGGCCGGTAAGGTGGTGGTGCGGGTGACACCGGCCACCGATCCGGCGTTTGGCGATTTTCAGTGCAACGATGCCATGGCGCTCGCCAAGGTGGCCAAAAAACCGCCGCGGGCCATCGCAGAAGCCGTTTGTCGGGCACAACCGCTGCCACCGTCGCTGGCCAAAGTCGAAGTCGCGGGGCCGGGCTTTATTAACCTCACGCTGCAGCCAGCCTGGCTGGCGCAGCAGGTGGTGGAGCAGGGGGCACGGCCGCGTAGCGGCATTCCCCAGACCGGGGGCGGCAAGACCGTGGTGCTGGACTACTCCAGCCCGAATGTCGCCAAGCCGATGCATATCGGCCACATCCGCTCCACCATCATCGGCAATACGCTCGATCGCCTCTATCGGGCGTTGGGCTATCGCGTGATTGCGGACAACCACCTGGGGGACTGGGGCACACAGTTCGGTATCATCATCAAAGGGTTCCGCGCCTTTGTCGATCAGCAGAAGCTGGCGGAATCGCCGGTGGAAGAGTTGGAACGGATTTACGTCAAGAGCTACGAGCAGACCAAATCCGACCCGGCCTGGCTGGATGCCTGCCGTCAGGAGTTGGTCAAGCTGCAGCAGGGCGATCCGGAGAACCTCGCGCTCTGGAAGCAGTTTGTGGATCTGAGCCGCGAAGAGTTTAACCGCATCTATCAGCGCCTCGATGTCGCCTTTGATCGCTATCATGGCGAAAGTCATTACAACGACAAGCTTCCCGGCGTGGTCAAACAGTTGGAGGAGGCGGGGCTGGCCAAGGAGAGCGAAGGGGCCACCGTGGTCTTCCTGGAGGAGGAAGGTCTCCCGGTCTGCATCGTGCGCAAGAAGGATGGCGGCTATAACTATGCCACCAGCGACCTGGCAACGGTGCAGAGCCGCGTAGCGGAGTTTCAGCCGGACCGGATTGTGTATGTGACCGACGAACGCCAGCAGGATCACTTCAAGCAGTTCTTTGCCATCAGCCGCAAGCTGGGGATCACCACCCGCCTCGATCACGTGTGGTTTGGGCTGATGCGCCTGCCGGAAGGGACCTTCTCCACGCGGCAGGGGAATGTCATCAAGCTCGACAAGATGCTCGATGAGGCCGAGGCCCGTGCGCTGGCCATCATCCGGGAACAGAGCCCGCAAATGCCGGAAGCCGCACAGCGCGAATTGGCACAGGCCGTCGGCATCGGCGCTGTGAAGTACGCCGATCTCAGCCACGATCTGCGCACTATGATTGTCTTCTCCTGGGATCGCGCCCTAGCGATGGATGGCAACTCCGGCCCGTACCTGCAGTACGCGCATGCCCGCATCTGCAGCCTGCTGGACAAATATGCCGCGCAGTTTCCGGCGGAAGATGCGGCCGCGGGCGAGTTGCTCCTGAGCGATCCGGTGGAACGCCAGTTGGCCCTGCAGATTCTACAATTCCCCGTGGCGGTGGCGCGCGCGGCGGATATCTACAAGCCCAGTGTGCTGGCGGAATATCTCTACGCACTCTCGCAGGCGTACAGCAGCTTCTATCAGCGTTTGTCCGTGTTGAAGGCTGACAGCATGGAACAGCGGCGCAGCCGTGCGCGCCTCTGTAGCCTGGTGGTGGGTGTGCTGCGCGAAGGGTTGGGGTTGCTCGGCATCCAGGCACCGCGACGGATCTAACGTCCGCATGCACGTAGAACCATCCATTGGGCAGAAGTTGTGGCGCAATACCGGTACGCGCTGGTGCCTGCTCGCCGTGGCGGCTTATACGCTGGCGGCAGGCTGGGGTGAAGTGGCGCGCGGCTATGCCCGCTGGTATGACCGCGTGCCGGCCTATAATGCCGTGCATGAAAACCTGCGCTATCTCCCGCCGGCGCCCATACGCTGGTTCCAGCAGGCGCAGACGGAAACGCCGGTCAGCGCGTGGGCCTATCCGCTGGGCAGTGACAACCTGGGGCGCGATGTGTTGCAACGCCTGGTGCAAGGCGCACGCATCGCCTTCCATGTCGGCATCATGACCTCGCTGATTGCGCTGCCGCTGGGGGTGCTGCTGGGGTGCCTGGGGGGCTATTTTGGCGGGCGCACCGATAGTGTGGTCAACTGGCTCTGCGCGACGGTGGCCTCCATGCCGGGGCTCCTCTTCATCCTGGCCGTGGCCATGGTGGTGGGGCAGGGGCTCGCCGGCGTTTATCTCGGAATTGGGCTGACCACCTGGGTGGACGTCTGCCGCAATGTGCGTGCCGAAGTGCTGCGCCACCGCGAGCGTGCCTATGTGCAGGCGGCGCGGGTGTTGGGGTACAGCCATGGCCGCATCCTATTTCGCCATATCCTGCCCAACGTGATGCACATGGTACTGATTGCCTTTTCGATCCGGTTCCCCGCAGCCGTAGCCACCGAAGTCTTTGTCAGCTTCCTCGGGATTGGCGTCCAGGGCGAACCGTCCTGGGGGATCATGATCAACGAGGCCCGCGTGCGCCTGTGGCAGGGCGTTTGGTGGGAGATGACGTTTGTCTCCGCGGCGATCTTCGTCCTGGTATTGAGTTTCAATCACCTCGCGGACGCCTTGCGCGACCTGCTGGATCCGGCCTTGCGCACCGAGAAAGTCTAGCTGGGTGCGATTTGTAACTACTCAGGAGGGAAGG
>CAYSHQ010000223.1:0-4377 GCA_964430835.1 uncultured Lentisphaerales bacterium | reverse complement strand
AAGACCTTGCTACAGCCAGCCTGCATAAGGTGGCGCTTCAGGAAAAGACCATGGGTCGATTTCGGCTTACGCGCTTTTGCGCTGGCAGGGCGGGGTGATTTTTGTTTCAATGGCAACCGGTTAGACGTGTGCTAGAATTGGCGGCAACATGGTGCTTGCGACCTTCGAATCATACGGGCGGTGGCGTAAGGCAGTGGGCGTGGGCCTGCTGCTGGCGGCATGCTTGTGGTGGCCGGTGCTGGCATCGGCGCAGGGCGCGGGCGGCGGGATGCAGCAGTCGGTGCGCGAGATCCGCGAAAAGGCCTTCCGCTGCTTTGGGCAGGGGGAGTTCGAGGCGGCCATCCCCGAGTACGAGCAGCTCGTCCAGATCTTCTCTGAAACCAAGGACGTCTCCATCCGCATGGGGTTGGAGCAGACCTACTACAATCTCGGGCTCTGCTACTTCTTCACCGCCAACTTCCCTGGGGCCGAGAAGTCGTTCCTGAACTACGTCAAGAAGTACCCCAACGCGGCGCATACGGCCGAGGCGTATGTCTATATTGCGGACTGCCGTCGGCTGACCGGGAAGAACGACGAGGCAATCAAGGCCTATTACGACGTGCTGAAACGCTACGAGTTCGGCGCGGACATGAAGACGGATATCTACTACTCCATCGCGCAGTGCCACCTGGTGCGGGACGATTGGGGGGCGGCCCGGGGGCCGCTGTACAAGGCCTTTCGCTGGTCGCCGGACAGCTTGCGGCGCAACCGCGCCGCCACGCACCTGGCCACGGCCTACCTGAAGACGCGGAATCTGGAGAAGATCTATCCGATGGTGCCGTATCTGCTGCAGCGCGATTCGCTGGCGGCGCGGTCGATCTCCTTCAACATGGCGGCGCTGGAGGCCGGTGATGCGTTGTTCTCGGATGAGCGCTATCGCGAGGCCTTCTGGGTGCATCGCATGATCTATCCGCATGACGAAGTGCTGGTGCGCACGGAGGCGTTCCTGGAATACCTGCAGAAGCGCGTGGAACTGGAGAAGCAGAACCTGACCGATCCGCGGCGGCTGATGCGCCTGCAGGAGTGGGTGGGCGAGACCGAGGCCGAGATCAAGGCCATGAACGAGATGGAGAATTACGACTCCGAGCTCGAATACCGGATTGCCCGCGGCTACATGGAAGCGCTGCGCTATCGCGAGGCGCGCGAGCTCTTCTTGCACCTGAGCGTGGTGGGGGGAAAAGAAAAGGCGGAGGAGTCGCTCTATCTCGCGTTTGCTTGTTCCACGCGCCTGCTCCCCTGGTCGCGCGTCTACGAGATCGGCCGCCAGTACATGGAGAAGTACCCGGCCGGTCAGTGGTATGATGAGCTGACCCTGATGATGGGGCAGATGTACGCCAAGGAGCAGAACTGGACGGAAGTGGTCAGCCACCTCAGTAGCGTCCTGCAGAACCGCCCCAACCACCAGTCCGCCGTGGAGTGCCTCTTTCTCCTGGGTTATGCGCACTTTATGGAGGAGCAGTTCCCGCAGTCCGTGGCCCGCTTCCGGGAGCTGCGTAAACGCTTCCCCGGCACAGAACTGATAACCGGCGCGATGTACTGGACGGCCATGGCGCTGATGTTCCAGAGTAATTACGAGGAGGCCGGTCAGGAGTTCGATGCGCTGCTCGCGCGGCGCCCGGAGGCGCAGTATGCCGAGGACTCCGCCTTCCGCCGCGCCATCTGTCACTATGCGCTGGGGCAGTTTGAGGCGGCGGATATCCGGCTGGCGGCTTTTATCCAGGCGCAACCGGAGAGCAAGTTGACACCGGAGGCCTGGATGACGCGCGGCGACATTGCTGGCGCCCAGGCCCGGGTGGACGAGGCCGTGCGCCATTACCAGCGGGCCATGGAGTACAAGGAAGAGCTGCTGAACATCGAGCACTACAACCACTGCGCCTTCCAGGCCGGGCAGATGTTGTATGACGCCAAGAAGTTCCGCGAAGCCGGCGCGCACTACAAGCGCTATATGGATCGCAACCGGGCGGAGTCCAACATCCCGCTGGCCATTTACTGGATCGGACGCACCCTGATGGAGACCGGCGAGCCGGTCGGCGCCGCCCGTTATTACAAGGATGCCGTGTTGAAGTACGGTACCGACCGCAAGCAGATCGGCGTGGATATGATCCTCGACGAGTGGGTCGCCACCACGCACAAGCTCCCGGCGGATCAGGCACGCACCGCCTGGAGCGAGCTCCTGCTGTCGCTCCAGGCGGCCCGGACCAATAACGACCAGGTCGGCATCTTGCGCCTCACGCGTGTGCAACTGTTCCACCCGGATCTGCAGACGGTGGAACGGGAGTTGACCATGGACAAGTTGTTGCAGCGCGAGAATGTCACCAACGCCAGCCCGGCCGTGTTGGAGACCATGCTCGATGGCGCCATCCGCCGCAGCCAGACCAATCTGGCCGTGGCCGTGGCGCAGAACATCATCGCAGAGTTCACGGAGACAGATTATGCGCTGAATGCCCGCCTCTTCCTGGCGCGGAACAACATTGAGCTGTTGCGCACCGCACCGGCCGAAAAAGCCAAGGCCTTGCGGGAGGACGCCATTAAGCACCTGGACCTGATTCGGACGGTCTTCGCCAGTAACGAGGAGGCGGCGCAGGCGCTGATGCTGCTGGGACGGCTCTACCGCGAGGACAACCAGGTCGATGAGGCCGACAAGTGCTATGAGTCCGCCCTCGCAGTGCGCACCTGGGGGAAATACTGGCCCGAGGCGCTGTACGGACGGGGGTTGTGTGCGGAGGCGCGTAAGGAGTTCCTCAAGGCCACCGCATATTATGAGCGCATCTATGTCATGTATGCCAAATATCGGGACTGGACCGCCAAGGCCTATTTGCGGCGGGCGGAAAGCCTGCATCGTGCCTACGAGGATAACAAGGCCCGCGACACCATCCAGGAAATGTTGAAGACCGATGACCTGGCGACCTATCCCGAGTATGAACAGGCCAGGCAGTTGCTGGCCAAACTGGAGCCACGATGAAGGTCTCGGCCACAGATAGAAGCCTGGCTGCCGGTGCTCCCGGCTGGCCGGTGGGGCGTGCGCTGGTGGCCCTCGGCCTGCTGGTGTGTGCGGGGGTGTCGGCTGTACAGGGCGCCGACGGGGACACGCCGGCGGCACGACCGGCGTCCTCCTCCTCAGCCCCGGTGGTTTCCACGGCCCCGATCAAGGTGCGTATCTGGCGCGGCAAGGAGAGCCACGAGGCCACGCTGACGGGCTATACCGAGGATGAGGTGGTGGTGACGGGCGGGGTGCCCAATGCGCCCGGTGGCCGCATCCTGATCTCCCAGATCACACGCGCCCAGTTCGAGCTGGAGTATGATACCTATGAGGTCGGCAAGGCGGTGCGGTTGAACGACTGGCCCGGGGCGGTGCGCATCTTGCTGCCGGTCATCAAGCCCTATCTCTCCTACCTGATGATCCCGGAGAACAATGTGGCCGAGCTCGCCATGAATGTGGGGACCTACATGCTGCGCTCCGCAACGCGGACCGCACGCACCGCCGGCGATGATCCCGCCAAACGGGAGCTGGCCCAGAAGCAGTACGAGGCGGCCCACGATATCTTTAAGAGCTGCGCGCGCATCCAATGGTCCAGCGCCGGCCAGGTTGCCGTGCTCAAGGGGTGTCGCTGCCTGCTGGCGATGAACAAGACGAAGACCGCCCAGCACCATGTCAGCCAGATGGCTGAGCCGATGCCGGGTGATGCGGCCTTCGGGTACTACTGGCTGATCCGCGGCGAGTTCGAGTTCCGCGCCAATCGCTACCGGGAGTGCATGGACGGCGTGCTGAAATCCGTCTGTTTTGAGAACAAGGATGCGGAAACCTTCCCGGATGCGCTGTTGTTGTCCGCGCGTTGCTATGAGGAGTTGCTCGAACCATACCGGGCGCGGGATGTTTACTACGAGGTGGCCAAGCTCTTCCCGCGCACGGACTGGAGTGCGGTGGCGGTGGAACGGCTCAAGGTGATCATGGAGAAGGGGCAGACCCGGGAGAAGGAGAAGTCCACCATTGAGGACGTCTTCTTCAAGACCTCGGACGACATGAACAAGCTGGTGCAGCAATTGTTCCTGGATCTGGAGAAGCCACCCGTGGTGGAAGAGGAGGAGCCGGATGTGACGCCTTCCTCGCTAGCGGATAAGCCTGCGGACAAGAAGGCGGAGGCGCCGGAGGCGGCGGCGGAAGTGCCGACCGCGGCGCAACCACCCGCCAAGTCGGCGGCCCCGGCGGCCAAACCCAAGGGCGCTGCGGGGGCGAGTAAATAACGGCGCGGGCGTGGCACACCACGGTAGGATTTTACAGACAGGTTGCGGCAGGGGACTGCTGCTGGCGCAACCCCGGAGTACGGAAAGGCAGACAGG
>CAYSHQ010000222.1:0-4412 GCA_964430835.1 uncultured Lentisphaerales bacterium | reverse complement strand
CAATTAAAGTTGGCCACAAAAGGCACATAAACCACAAAGAACCGTCTCTTTTGTGTCTTTTGAGCTTTTTGTGGCTAGATTTCGCCCGGCGGGTGGTTCGCAGAACCATATCTTCAGGAAAAGACCATGGTGGTTCCAACGGAGCCAGTTGACGCGCGACGCGTATGATGCTATAGTTCGACACATAACGAAGCATGAAAGGAGCGATGCGATGCCAGCTACACCCGAGAAGAAAGGCAAGAAGCAGGGGTTCTTGGCGCTATTAAAAGCGTCGATCGTGAAGAGCAGTGAGGGGTGCGGGCCGGGCTGCGGGTGCCATACGGCCACCGCAAAGAAGCCCGCCAAAGGCAGCACCGCCGCAAAAACAGGGAAGAAAGCGTAGCGGCGTATGTCGGTCTCCAATCCTGACAATGGGCGCGCGGAGCGGCGGCAGGAAGTGCTGGTCTTGACCCTGGCCCCGGCACTGATCCTGGCGCTGATCCTTACGAGTTGGGGGCTGGCGCACTGGCAGATCGGCCCCGTGTACCTGAACGCGGCCGTGGCGTTGGCGGGCATGCTGCTGGGCGGAATACCGCGCTTCCGCGCGGGTTGCCAGGATGCGCTGCGCGGCAAGATCACGGTGAACGTCTTCGTGACCGTGGCGCTGGCCGTGACCGTGGCCGTCGGGGAGTTCCGGCCGGCCGCCGTGATTATCTTGATCATGGCGGTGGTCGGGGCGCTGGAAGCCTACACGCTGGACAAGACGCGCCGAGCGATCCAGGAGCTCCTGCGGTTAGCGCCAGCCACTGCGACGGTACGGCGCGACGGCGTGGAAGTGACGCTGTCGGCGGCTGAGTTGCAGGTGGGCGACATCGTGGTGGTACGGCCGGGGGAACGGATTCCGGTGGATGGCGTGGTCACGGCGGGCGCGGGCGCCGTCAACCAGGCGCCCATTACGGGCGAATCGATGCTGGTGGAGAAAGCCGCGGGGGCCGAGGTCTTTGCCGGTACCTTGAACGAGACCGGCCGGTTGGACGTGCGGACGCTCAAATGCGGCAGCGATACGACGCTAGCGCGCATCGTGCATCTGGTGGAAGAGGCGCAGGAGACCAAGGCGCCGATTCAGACGATCGCCGACCGCTTTACCGTGTGGTTCTTCCCTGCGGTCATGTTGCTGGCCATAATCGCCTACTTTACCTCGGGTGACCTCAAAGTGGCGGTGTCGGTGCTGCTGGTGGCGTGTCCCTGTGCGTTCGCCATTGCCACACCCAGCGCGGTGAGCGCCGGCATCGCCAACCTGGCACGGCGGCAGGTGCTCATTAAGGGCGGCGTCTATTTCGAGTTGGCGGGGAAAATAGACACGCTGCTGGTGGACAAGACCGGGACGCTGACCTACGGGCGTCCAAAAGTTGAAGAAGTGGTGGCAGTGGCCGGCATGACGGAGGCAGCGGTGGTGCGGCTGGAGGCGATCGCGGAGCACCCGCTGGCCAAGGCGGTCTTAGCTGCTGCCCGCGCGCGCGACCTGACAGTGCCGGACCCCGCAGAGTTTAAGATCGAGATCGGATTCGGCGTCATAGCCCGCAGCGATGGTGAGCGCCTGATCGTTGGCAAAGAGGATTTCCTGCGGGCGCAAGGCATCCAGGTGCCACCCCGCCTCGCGGCGGAGGTCGGTGCGCAAGCGCAGCGCGGCCGGACGGCGGTCCTGGTAGCCCGTGGGTCGCAGGCGGTGGGGTTGCTGGCCATCGCCGATGAAGTGCGGGCGGCCATGGCGCAAACGGTGGACCGCTTGAAGGCCCTGGGCGTGCGGCAGATCATCATGCTCACGGGGGACAACGCCGTAGTGGCGCAGGCCGTGGCCACGCAGGCCCATCTGGACGGGTTCCGGGCCGGGTTGCTGCCGGCCGACAAACAACGGGTAGTCAAGGAATTGCAGGGCGCAGGACGCATCGTAGCCATGGTGGGCGATGGCATCAATGATGCGCCGGCGCTGGCGCTGGCGGATGTGGGCATCGTGATGGGCGCGACCGGGACGCATGTGGCGATCGAGGCCGCTGATGTGACGTTGATGAACGACGATCTCACGCGCGTCGCGGAGTTCGTGGCCATGTCCCGTAAGGTGCTGCGACGGATCAAGGTCAACATCTTCCTGTCCATGATCTACAACGTAGTCGGCCTGTCGCTGAGCATGCTGGGGCTGTTGTCCCCGGTGGTGGCGGTGATCTTTCAGGAGGCGGGGTGCATCTCCGTCGTGTTGAGTTCGACGTTGTTATTGTGGGCGCGTCCCGGGAGGATAGCATGCACAGTGAATCCATGAAGGCCACCCTGCGCGTGACCAAGGCGCTGGCGGACCAGCAACGGCTACGCATCCTGATGCTGCTGGGCGACGGGGAGTTGTGCGTCTGCCAGATCATTGAGGTGCTGGCCCTGGCACCCTCCACAGTCTCGAAACACCTATCCATCTTGAGCCAGGCCGGTCTGGTGGATTCGCGTAAAGAGGGGCGATGGATGTACTTCCGGTGGCCGGCGGGGCAGGACGGCGAGTTCGTGCAGCCGGCACTTACGTGGCTGGGCAACGCGTTGCAGGGCGATGATATGCTCGCGCAGGACGCGCGGAAACTCAAAACCGCGTTGGCCTGTGAGCCGAAACAGCTCTGCCGGCGTCAGCGGGCGCGTGAACAGTAACAACTCACCTAATTCAATGGAGAGAAACATGCGTGACGGCATTAGCAAACGTTTGTCATTCTTAGACCGGTATCTGACGCTCTGGATCTTCCTGGCCATGGGGGTCGGGGTCTTCCTGGGGCATGCCCTTCCCTCGTTCGGTAACTGGATCGGCTCGCTGCGGCCGGAAGGTACACAGACCAGCCTGCCGATTGCCGTCGGCTTGATCCTGATGATGTACCCGCCGCTGGCCAAGGTGCGGTACGAGGAACTGGGCGACGTCTTCCGTGACTGGAAGGTCCTGGGGCTGAGTCTGGTGCAGAACTGGATCGTGGGGCCGATCCTGATGACGGCGCTGGCCATCTGCTTCTTGCGCGGCCAGTCGGAGTTCATGATCGGCTTGATCATGATCGGGCTGGCACGGTGCATTGCCATGGTGATCGTATGGAATGACCTGGCCAAGGGCGATACGGAATATTGCGCGGGGCTGGTAGCGTTTAACTCGATCTTCCAGGTCTTCTTCTTCAGCGTGTACGCCTGGTTGTTCGTAACCAAGTTGCCGCCGCTGCTGGGGCTCGAGGGGGCTGCGGTGCCTATCACGATCGGCCAGATCGCCCAGAGTGTGTTCATCTACCTGGGCATCCCCTTCATCGCCGGAATGTTGACGCGGCTCGTGCTGGTGAAGGCCAAGGGGCAGGCATGGTATCACGCGCGGTTCATACCCAAGATTTCGCCGATTACGCTGATCGCGCTGCTCTTCACCATTGTGGTGATGTTCTCCATGCAGGGGCAGAAGATCATCGCCAAACCCGGCGACGTGGTCCTGATCGCGATCCCCCTGTTGATCTACTTTGTGGTGATGTTCCTGGCAAGTTTCTGGATGAGTTACAAGGCCGGGGCCAACTATGAGAAGTCCGCGACGCTCTCCTTCACGGCCGCGAGCAACAACTTCGAGTTGGCGATTGCCGTCGCGGTCGGGGTGTTCGGTATCAACCATGGCGCGGCGTTCGCCGCCGTGATCGGGCCGCTGGTGGAAGTGCCGGCCTTGATCGGGTTGGTGAATGTGTCGTTATACTTCCGGCGCACGCTCTTCGCCCGCCAAGGGGCTTGAAGCAGGCCGCGCCATGCTAGCAAAAATAGCGGCGGAACCGACCGCTTGTGGTAGGGCGGGTCTGGCGTCCCATGAGCGAAGTCGAATGGCCGGACCCGCCGGAGCTGCGGGAACGCGAAGAGCGGAAGGAGTACGGATACCAATGAAGAAGCTACAGGTTCTTTTCCTATGTACAGGCAATTCGTGCCGCAGCCAGATGGCGGAAGGGTGGGCGCGGGCGCTCAAGGGCGACGTGATCGAGGCCTATTCTGCCGGCATCGCCACGCACGGGTTGAACCCGCTGGCGGTGCAGGTGATGGCCGAGGCCGGTGTGGACATCTCCGGGCAACGCTCCAAACACGTGGACGAGTTGCAGGCGGTGGCGTTTGATTACGTGGTTACGGTCTGCGGCCACGCCCATGAAAGCTGTCCGATCTGGCTGGGGCGCACGGCCAAGGTGGTACATGCCGGGTTTGACGATCCGCCTGCGCTAGCCAAGGGGGCCAAGACGGCCGAGGAAGCGCTGGGGCCTTACCGGCGGGTGCGCGACGAGCTTAGAAAGTTTGTGGCGGGGTTGCCGGCCACGCTGGGGTGAGCCTGTAGGAAGCGCTAGTCGCCTCGCCCTGGTCTCCCCCTGAACTGCGGAAGATTGGGGGGGTGGATGCTTGGATGAATGAGATAA
>CAYSHQ010000221.1:0-4449 GCA_964430835.1 uncultured Lentisphaerales bacterium | reverse complement strand
TGGGGTGGCTGGCAGTGGATACCATGCTGGTCCGTGAGAAGGAGTTGGCGCAGGTGGCAGGTGTGGTGCGCTGGTTGGTGGTGATCTTGACGCTGCGCCCCGCTTCTGTCATGCTTTCCCTTTTCATACCGGTGCGTCATGCCATATTCAGTAGGGAGCTATTGCGGGAATGGAGAACTTCGTAGAGCTGTTTGTGATCGTGGCGATGCTAGCCGTGAACGCGGTGTTTTCCTGTTACGAGATGGCGTTGGCCTCGGTTTCGCGCGCTCGGCTGGAGGTCTTGCGCCAGGCGGGACGACGGGGCGCGCGGTGCGCCGTGTACATGAAGGAGCGCTTGGAGGGCAGTCTGGCCGTAATCCAGTTGGGCATCACGCTGGCAGGGGTGATCGCGGCGGCAACGGGCGGAGCGGCGGTGGAAGAAAGGCTGGCGCCTTGGCTGGTCGGGCTGGTCGGTGTTTCGAGCGGAGCAGCGGAGTTTCTGGCGCTCATGCTCTTCGTGATTCCTCTCAGCGGGGTGACGATCGTGTTTGCTGAGCTTGTTCCCAAGATGGTCGGGATCAACAACAAGGAAGGGGTGGTCCTGGCGCTATCTCCGAGCATGAAGGTGGTCTCGGGTCTGTTTTACCCGGTGGTGTTTGTATTCGAGGCGACCGTCAAGCGAGTGATGCGGATGGGGCAAGACCGCGGTACGCGCGAGCAGGCGGCGCAGGATCGCACCGGGTTGCTGGAGTTGAGGGCGGCGGCGTCGCTGGCGAGGGCCATGCGGATCATCGGGCCGATGGAAGAGCGAATTGTGGTGTCGGCGGTTCAGTTGTCGGCGCGAACCGTAGCAGATGCGATGTCGTCGGAACGGGATGTTGCGATGATTCCGGTGGGGGCAAGTCTGGCGGAGGCACTGATCCAAGCGCACATGCACATGCATACCCGCTATCCCGTGTGCATGGAGCCGGGAGATCCGCAAAGCATTTCTGGGTATGTGACCTTCAAGGATATTGTCACGGCGTTGAGGGTGGATCCCGGCGGAACCGGATTGCGCGGCATTGTAAGGCCGATTCGGCACATTCCTGTCGCTACGACACTGGCGCAAGCGTTGACCGACATGGTTCGGGACCGGGTTCATATCGCGCTGGTAACAGACGGTGCGCGTGTGCGGGGGTTAATAACCATGGAAGATATCGTCGAAGAGCTTGTCGGCGATATTCGCGATGAATATGACCGGTTGCCGGCCCATCTTAACGCGATTGGCGGAGGGTGGTTGGCCGGTGGCGGGGTTTTGCTCGGACAATTGGCGACGGCCATGGGCGGGACCGTGTTGGCTGGGATGGACGGAAAGTTGACGTTAGCCGAGTGGGTGGAGCGGGCGCGGGAGCTTTCGCCCCGCAGCGGCGACACGCTTGAGGTCGGCGGGGTTGTTATCATGGTGAGAAAGGTTCGCCGAAATCGGGTGGCAGAAGCGGTGGTCCGCCCGGTCGGAAGCGCGGCCGACGGAACGCGCTGAACCTAGATCCGTGACTTGAACTTCCCTTTGGCCCACAATGCACGCGCGGGCAACTGGTTATAACGTGGGACCGCGAAGCCATTTGGAACTGTCCGCGATCATCTGGCACACTGCCTTTTTCCGTCAAAAGAACGGGGCCTTATGCACGCGATGACCACGAACACCAACAAGTCTGGCGTTTGCTGGTCCGGGGCGGTCTAGCGCTCTGACGCGGGCACCCGTCCCCAGGTGATGAGGGACCAGAAGCCGTTCTTGGACTCCTCGGCCGCTTCTTCGTCGCCTGCTGGTCGCCGGCGGCGCGTGCCATCTTCGCGAATGGCGGTGACGATGAAGAGTTCCGATCTGGGCACGCCGGTAACAATCACGGTGCGCTGCTTGGCGGCCAGGGTGCGGAGGTCCTCGGCCACGCTGGCGTTGAGGGCGCGCAGGCGGCAGGGGGGGCGCGTGCTGCCACGGCTGTGCAGCATGGCGATGGTGGCTGCGGGCGCATTGGTGGTGATCGCCAGCACCCCGCGTAACTCTGTTTCGCCTCGTTCGGCCGTGCGCTCGTAGTTGTCGGTGCTGCTGCAGCCGGTCGCCCAGCTCAGCGTGCCGGCGAGCAGGGCGGCGTAGAGGACGGCGCGGAGAACGGGTAGCAGTCTGTGCCTGTTTTGCATGTTGTAACCTTTGCGTATTTTATTGTTTGAGCCACATGGGCAGGCCGGCCACCAGAAAGGCCACTTCGCGGGCTTGCCGCGCCAGCTCCTGGTTCAGCCAGCCCGAAAGATCACGGAACTGCCGGCCAAGCGGATATTCGGGGACGATCCCCAGGCCGACTTCGTTGCTGACGAGAATCAGCGGGCGGGGTGAGGACGCCAGCGCGGCCAGCAGGGCCTGACGGCGCGTAGCCACGGCGGCTTCGCCTTCCTTGACGAGCACATTGGCGAGCCAGGTGGTCAGGCACTCCACCAGCACGCCATCGCAATCGGTGGGGAGCGCCTGCAAGGCGCCGACGAGATCGAGCGGTTCCTCGACGCAACGCCAGTGGGGGCCGCGGCGGGCACGGTGGGCGGCGATGCGGGTGGCCATTTCGGGGTCTGTGCATACGGCGGTGGCCAGGTAGAGCGGTTGGCGGAAACGTTCCTGGGCCAACTGTTCGGCAAAGGTGCTCTTGCCGCTGCGGGCGCCGCCGAGGATGAGTGTGAGGGTAGGTGTCATATGAGGATTTCGCTTAGTGTTTGAATGGAGGAGGCCGTGTTCGTCTCGGAGAAGAGTTCAAGGGAGACCACACCGGTGAAGGCCGGCGGGCCTTGCAGCAGACGCAGGAACCGGGTGAGGCGGGCGCGGTCGGTCGCCGCCAGGGAGATGTGATCGCGCCCTTCACATTCGCCGTGCAGATGCACGACGCGGGTACGCGGCAACCAGCGTTGCAGGTGTGCCTCGAACGGCACGCCATAGCGCCAGAGGTGGCCGATGTCCAGGCAGACCGAGAGGCCGGCGGCCTCGATGATCGGGGCGCACCAGTCGAAGGGGGTGGCCAGGTTCTCCATGGCCAGCAGGTGCGGCGCGAGGCCGAGATCGAGGAGGCGCGCGATGCTCTCCGCCAGGTGCCCCTGCCAGGCGGCGATGCGCTCCGGCGTGGCGTCAGGCGTGATCCCTTCCGGGTGGACGATATAGGCAAAGGGTTCGAGCGGGCGCACCCGTTCGACCACGGTGGTCAGTTGGGCGAGCAGTGCGGCGCGGTGTTGCGGATCCGGGTGGCCGAGCTGGCGATCGATGGGGAAGTGGATGGTAAAGGTGAAGTCATGGGCGCGGCGCAACTGGTCGAGCCGGGCAATTACGTCCGGTTCGGGGAGGTTGGCCGCATCCGGGGATTGAAAAAGGAGCAGTTCGATATCCTGCGTATAGCCGGCGAGATGTTCGATGTTGGGGAGGACATCCGCCGGGTAGACATAGGAGGTGGTGCCCAGCCGCCAGGGGCGGTGGGTGGGCAACGGGGGGAGGGGTGGCCAGAGGCGTGGCATAGGGTTACGGATTGGTGAGGCGAAAGGTGATGGTAAGGCGCGCCCGTGCCTCGACCGGGCGTCCCTTTTCGGTGGCGGGGTGGAAGCCGGCCCGTCGGAGGGCCTTCACGGCGGCACGGTCCAGGTCGGCGAAGCCGCTGGATGAGACGATGGATACCTGTGTGGCGGTGCCGTCGGGGGTGACGGTGGTTTCCAGCACGACGGATCCTTCCTCGCCGCGCTGGCGTGCGCTGAGGGGGTAGGGTGGTTGCAATGCGCGGCGCAGCGTAATGGCGCTCGGGGCACCGGTGGCGGGTGCGGCGGCGGTGGGTACGGCGGTGGGTACGGCGGTGGGAGGGGCGGGTGCGGTGGGTGCGGTTGGTGCGGCGGTTGGTGCGGCGGTTGGTGCGGCGCTAGGGGCGGGTGCGGCGGTGTCGGGGACGGAGAGGTTCTTGGCGAGAGCTTCGGTGGCCACCAATGTGGTTACGCCGTCCGCAGGTGCGGGTGCCAGGGAAGCTGGGGCGGCGGGGGCGATCTCTGGCGGGGCGCTGGCGCAGGGGAGGCGCTCCTCGGTTGTGGCGGGCATGGCGGGGCGCGGGGCGGCGATGGCCTGCGGTACAGGGGCGTCAACCGGCGGGGCGGCGATGGCTTGCGGTACAGGGGCGTCAACCGGCGCGGCCGCGATGGCCTGCGGTACAGGGGCGTCGACCGGCGCGGCCGCGGGCGTGACGAGGGTGTTGGCGGTTGGGGTTGATACCGGGAGCTCCACCTCCAACAGGATCGTCTGTACGGTCGGCGCCGTGAACCGGGCCCGCGAAGGCGTGACGGCCAGGCCGAGCAGCAGCAATAGCGCGGCATGCACCACCAGCGCGATGGCGCCGCTGAGGCGCAGGTCGCGGCCGTGGGTGGCGTGTATGGAGCCGTCGTACATTATGAATGCAAACTTCAGCCGTGCGCGGTTCGCTTCGG
>CAYSHQ010000220.1:0-4474 GCA_964430835.1 uncultured Lentisphaerales bacterium | reverse complement strand
GATGCCGGCGGCAAGGTGCTCTATTCGGTGGGCGAACACAAGACGCTCTAGGTGACGCAACGGTTGCCGGATTCAGCCGAGGGTTCCGGGTCTCAGGGTTCAGGCAAACGCGCCAACCCTGAACCCGCCCCCGGTTGCTCGTTTATGCGATGGTTGGATGCTGCGCCCCTGGTGCGCGGGGGGCAGGGGCGAACGGAAAGGTTTCCAATTCCCCCCCGTATCTGCTAAAACGTAGGGCGTTTGCTGGGCGGTGGATGGATCAATCGGTTGGATCAGAAGGGATGTTGCATGAACAACGGCATGACCCGACTTGCGGCGATGGTTTTGGTGGCGTTTCTGGCGGCTGTGGCGACGGTGCGCGCGCAGACCGGCGCGGTGTCGCTGGCGGTGGGGCCGACGATCTCGGCCGATCGCATGTGGACCGATTCGAACCAGTGGTTCCATGCTGTGGGTAACGTGTTCATCCGGTATGCCGACCACGACTTGCGCGCCGACACGGTGGATCTCCATACCCAGTCGGGCGAAGTGCACGCGCGCGGCCATATCGAGATGTTTCGTCAGGATCAGGGGCGCTGGACCGGGGAGGCCCTGGATTACAACTACATAACCAAGGAGGGGTTCGTCGGTGCCAGCGAGGTGCGCCTGAAATCCTTTGCCGTAATCGCCGATGAGACCCGTACCACCACCAACGGCATGAAGAAGCTGCGCCATGGCCGCCTGACCACCTGCGCCGTCACCAATGCCGCAGACTGGCATTACTGGATTGCGGCCAACGAGATTGATTACCGCGAGCGCGATCGCGTCACGATGTATCATGCTGTCCCCTATTTCATGGGGGTGCCTTTATTTTATGTGCCCTACGCCACACGCGACCTGAACAACCCCTTCGGCCCGCGCCTCACCCCCGGGTATAGTTCCTCCTGGGGCCCGTACCTGCTCTCCTGCTATACCTATCCCATCTACGATCCGCCCGGCAAGAATGACTACACCGGTAATGTGCTGCTGGACTATCGCATGCGGCGCGGCCTGGCGTATGGGCATGAGGTGGACTGGGTGAATGAAAAGTTTGGCGATGGCCGCTTCGGGTTCTACCTGGCCGATGACCAGGCGCCGAACGACCGGGAGGCCACCAATGCGCCGCCCGTGGATGCCAGCCGCTACCGCCTCTATCTCGAGCATGAAGCCAACCCCACGCCGGATGACCAGGTGCTGGTGCGGGGCGATATCATCAGTGATCAGCTGATGATGCAGGATTTCTTTCCGGAGGTCTATCGTGCCCAGAGCCAACCGGACAACTTTTTCGACTACACGCATCGCGGCCTGACCTATGCCGCCGGTGCCGGCGCCGCCGGTCCGCTCAACGGCACCTTCAACGGCGTCGGGCGCGTGCCGGAAGGGTGGGTGCGCTTCCTGCCGCAGGAGCTGTTCGAGGATTCCGGCCTCTATTACGAGAGCGATAACAGCGCCGGCTACTATGTGCAGCAGTGGACCCACAACGGCAGCATCACGAATGTCATGGAGCCCGACACGGTCCGCATCCATTCCCGGCAAAAACTGACCTACCCGCTGCATGCCTTTGAGGTGGTCAGTATCGTCCCGCGTGCCGCGTATGATTACACGTTCTACTCCCACCTGAACCCGGCGGTCGGCAAGACCAATGAAGTGCGCAGCCTCTTTGAGATCGGCGCGGAGTCTTCCGTGAAGTGGTTTGCCAATTACGACGACTATCGGCACATGGTGGAACCATATGTGGATTATGCCATTGTCTCGTCCCCCCTGAATGTGAAGCGTGACGAGAACTTCTTTTTTGATCGCGTGGATGGCCCGCGGGAGTGGAGCGATCAGTTTGGCATCGATGGAAACTATGCGCCGCGGCCGTGGCACGGGGTCCGTCCGGGTGTGCGCAATGCCGTGCAGGCGAAGGACGCGGACGGAAACCGGCGCACCGTCTTCGACTGGGATGTGTTCGTGGCGTATCGCGTCGGCGGCCAAGCCGAGACGAATGCCTCCCGTCTGTATGGCTGGGATACCTCCTATCGCCCCACCAAGTCGGTTAAATTGCGCACGCAAGGACTGTATGATCCGGAGGAGGGCGGTCGCATGGACCAGTCCGACTCCAGCCTGACGGTGGGCGAGGGGCGCAATTGGACGTTTGAGCTGGGGTACTTTAGCAGCGACCCGCTCAACCCCGATCGTTTGAACCGGCCGGTGGATGCGCAACTCTTAGGGTACCATACCATGGGGGTCGCCCGTCTGGCACGTGCCTCGGTGACACATCGGTTTAATTCTGATTGGTCGGCCAATCTCTTTACCCGGTACAATCTGGAGGAGTCGGCAATCGAGGAAGTCGGCGGGTACCTGCAGTATGAACTCGACTGCATCTCCTTCCGCATGAACACCGGCTACATCCCCGCGATCACCCGCTTGGATGGCTCGCAGCGCCCCGTGGATTATCGGGTGTCGTTCAATATCTGGGTCAAGGCGCTCCAGTCAGACTACGTTGAGAAGATGCGCGGCTGGTAACCGGGAGAGCGCGCATGCCTCTGCAGGAAACAGCGGTTCATGAACGCGCCGTGCTGGTGCAGGTGATTCATGGGCGGATGGATGTGGCGGAGGCGGCTGATTCCCTGCAGGAATTAGCGCGGTTGGCCGACACCGCCGGGATCGAGGTGGTGGGGCAGGTGACCCAGCGCCGCCCCTTGCCCGATGGTGCCTACCTGCTGGGCAAAGGCAAACTCGAGGACCTGCGCGCCGCTTGTGCGGAATCCCAAGCTAACCAGATCCTCTTCGACAATGAGCTCTCCGCTGTGCAGGCCTATAACCTGAACAAGGATCTGGATGTACGGGTTCTGGATCGCACCGAGGTGATCCTGCAGATCTTTGCGCGTCGGGCCCGTTCCGCCGAGGCCCAGGCCCAGGTGGAGTTGGCGCAGTTGCAGTTCCTGCTGTCGCGTATCCCGGTCCTCGAGGCGCAGCAGCGTTTTAAGGGCGGCATCGGCATGAAGGGGCCCGGCGAGAGCCGTCTGCAACTGCGTAATGCCCCCATGCGCCGGCGCATCGCCGAGCTGCGCCGGAAACTCGAGACCATCCAGACGCGCCAGTCCCGCCAGCGCCACAAACGCCAGTGGCCGGTGGTTTCGCTCGTCGGCTACACTAATGCCGGCAAGTCCACGCTGCTGAACAAGCTGACCGATGCCGATGCGTATGTGGATGACCGTCTCTTCGCCACCCTGGACACGAAGACCCGCCTGCTGCGGATTGAGGCCCACCGCCTGCTGCTGACCGATACCGTGGGGTTTATCCGACACCTGCCACATAACCTGGTGGCTTCGTTCCGCTCCACGCTGGATGTAGCCGTGCAGGCCGACCTGCTGCTGGTGGTGGTGGATGCCTCCCACCCGCGCATGCAGGACCATCTCGAAGTCTGCCGCGCCACGTTGGAGGCGATCGGTGCCGGGCAGGTGCCGTCGCTGCTGGTCTTGAACAAGTGTGATCTGCCGGGCGCGGCGGAGACCGTGGCGCATGCGGCCGAACGCGAGCCGCAGGCTATCCCGGTCTCGGCCCATTCCGGCCTCGGGCTCGATACGTTACGTCTGGCTATAGTGGAGGAACTGAAGCGATGCTGCACGTTGTGGCGACTCCCATCGGCAACCTCGGCGATCTAACACCACGGGCCTTGGAGGCCCTGCGCACCGCCGACTTGATTGCCTGCGAAGATACGCGGCGCACCTGGGCGTTGCTGACCGCTCATCAGTTGCCGCGCCCGGAGATGCTCTCCTACCGGCAGGGGAACGAGGAGCGTGCCGGGGAACAGTTGGTGGCCGCCGTGCGCGCCGGCCGGCAGGTGGTGCTCTGTTCCGACGGCGGCTACCCGGGGATCAGCGACCCAGGCTACCGCCTGCTACGGCGCGCTGCGCAGGAAGGGGTGCCGTTCGATGTGCTCCCCGGCGCCTCCGCCGTGGATGTGGCGCTGCTCCTCTCCGGGTTGCCCACCTCCAGTTACACGTTCAAGGGGTTCCCGCCGCGCCGCCCCGGCGTGCTGCGGCGCTTCTTTGCGGACGAACGCGAGGCGCCCCATACGCTGGTCGTTTTTGAGTCGCCCTTCCGCGTCGGCGCCACGTTGCAGGCCGCACTGGAGGCCCTGGGCGATCGCGAAGCCGCTGTCTGCGTGGAGCTGACCAAGCAGCATGAACGCGTCTCACGCGGCTTCCTCTCGGCGCTGGTGGCGCAGTTTGTCGGCAAGACGGTCAAGGGCGAGGTTACCCTCGTGATCGCCGGCGCCAATCCCAAGTTTGCCCGCCAGGAGGAAGCGCACGACGAGGCGGAGGCGCAAACGGATGAGTCTGGGCAGGACGGGGACTGAGGCGGAAACGCGAATGGGGGCGGAGACGGTGGTTGGCGCAACCGCGAATGAACGCGAATGAACGCGAATGGGGAATGCCGGCAGGCCGGTAGGGCGGGGCCGCCGGACCCG
>CAYSHQ010000219.1:0-4492 GCA_964430835.1 uncultured Lentisphaerales bacterium | reverse complement strand
CGCTTCGTCACCCTGCGCCTGCAATCCGTGGCCGACGTCTGCATGGCCATCCGCGAAATGTACGTGCGCGGGGCCGGCTGCATCGGCGCCACCGCCGGGTATGGCATGTACCTTGCCGCACGGGCCGCCGGCCACGCCACCTTCGCCGCCGATCTGGCGCATTCCGCCCGGCAACTGACGGCCACCCGCCCCACCGCCGTCAACCTGGCATGGGCGGTCCAGCGCCAACAGCAGGCCATGCTGGCGGGCCATACCCCGGCCGAAAAGATCGCCCTCGCATATCAGACCGCCCGCGCCATCGCTGATGAGGACGCGGCCTTCTGCCGGCGGATCTGCGAGCATGGCCTGGCGATCATCCGGGCCATCGCGGCCCGCAAACCCGCTGGGCAACCCGTCAACATCCTCACCCACTGCAACGCCGGCTGGCTGGCCTTCGTGGATTATGGCAGCGCCACCGCCCCCATCTACGCCGCGCATGACGCTGGCATACCGGTGCACGTCTGGGTGGACGAGACCCGCCCCCGGAACCAAGGCGCCTCGCTGACCGCCTGGGAACTGGCCAGCCATGGCGTCCCCTGCCACCTGATCGTGGATAATGCCGGCGGACACCTGATGCAGCACGGCCTGGTGGATCTGGTCCTGGTCGGCACGGACCGCACCACGGTCACCGGCGACGTGGCTAACAAGATCGGCACCTACCTCAAGGCCCTGGCGGCCGCTGACAATCGCATCCCCTTCTATGTAGCCGTCCCCTCCTCCAGCATTGACTGGCAGATGACCGACGGCTTAGCCGAGATTCCCATTGAGGAACGCGATCCCGACGAGGTCCTGACTGTGCACGGCTGGAAGGATGGACAGGCCGCCGCGGTGCGGATCGCGCCCCCCAACGTACCGGCCGGCAACTACGGCTTCGATATCACCCCCCGACGGCTGATCACCGGACTGCTCACGGAGCGCGGCCTCTGCCGTGCGGACCGGGAGGCCATCGTGGCCCTCTTCCCCGATCTGTACGAGGCCGCCCTCCGGCCAGCCACCCCCAGGAACCCATCATGAAAAAGATCGGCATTATTGGCGGCAGCGGTCTGAACAACCCGGATATCCTGCAGAATCCGGTTGATCAGACGGTCCAAACCCCCTATGGGGCGCCGTCCTCACCCCTGCGTACCGGCGCGATTGGAGGCGTCCCCGTCGTGCTGCTCGCACGGCACGGCCGCGAGCACACCATCCCGCCCGGGCAAGTCAACTACCGCGCCAACATCCATGCGTTGCGCGAAGCCGGTTGCACGCATATCCTGGCCTCCACGGCCGTTGGTTCCCTGCGCGAGGAGATTGGCCGGGGCGACTTCGTGATTCTGGATCAGTTCCTGGACTTCACCCGCCAGCGCAAGATGACCTTTCACGAAGCGTTCGCGCCCCACGCGCCGGCGCACACCCCCATGGCCGATCCGTTTTCGGAACCGTTACGCCAGGTGCTGCTTGCCACCTGCCGCTCCCTCGAGATCCGGCACCATGCCCAAGGCACCGTCGTCACCATCGAAGGGCCACGTTTTTCGACACGCGCCGAATCGCGAATGTTCCGGCAATGGGGCGCGGATGTCATCAACATGAGCGTTGCCACCGAAGTGATCCTTGCCAATGAAGCCGCCCTCCCGTATGCGGCCGTGGCCATGAGCACCGACTATGACTGCTGGAAGACGGATGAGGCGCCGGTGCGCTGGGAGGCCATCCTGGAGGTCTTCCACGCCAATGCGCGGAAGATGACCGACCTGCTCTGTCACGCCATCCCGTGCATCTAGGCGCAACTAGATCTCAACCTGCACCCCCAGCTCCACCACCCGATTGGGCGGCAGGCCGAAGAAGGCCGCCGCACTCTGGGCGTTGCGCGCCAGCAACTGAAAGAGCCGACGCCACCAATAGGTGACATAATGCGTGCGCGAAATGACCAGCGACTCCTTCCCCAGAAAATAGCTGGCGCGGGAAGGCACAAAGGGACCATCCGGTAATTCACAACGGGCCAGCACTTCCGGCACCGTCGGCGTCTCCATAAAGCCGAAGCGTAACACAATCCGGGTGATCCCTTCGCCCAAGGGCAGCACTTCAGCCCGCTCCTCGGCCAGCACGGTGGGTGTCTCCTCCGTCAGCACGGCCACAATCAAGGTCCTGGCGTGTAATACTTTGTTATGCCGATAATTATGCAACAGCGCACGGGGAGCGGCCTCCGTGCTGCCGGTCAGAAAGACTGCGGTGCCGGGCACACGCGTGGGTTGCACATTCCCAACGTCCTGCACAAAATCCAGCAAGGGGAACGACTGAGATTCAATGGTCTGACGCAACTGCACCCGCCCCCGCACCCAGGTCGCCATGAGCACCACAATCACGCACGCCAGCACCACCACGATCCAGCCGCCCGATGCCAGCTTGGATAGGTTGGCGCCAAACAGCGCCAAATCCAACAGCAGGAACAACATTCCCACCACCCCGAGCACCCATCGCGGCACCGACGGCCAGAAAGACGGCGCAATCAGTAGCATCAACAGCGTGGTAATAATCATATCTGCAGAGACCGCAATGCCGTAGGCAGACGAGAGATCGCTGGAGGTCTGGAACGTCAGGATCACCGCCACCGTACAGGCAAAGAGGGCAAAATTGATGAACGGCACATAGACCTGGTTGATCGTGCTGGCCGAGGTATGCACGATACGCAGACGCGGCCAGAAGCCCAGGCGCACCGCCTGCCGCGCCATGGAAAACGTCCCGGAGATCACGGCTTGCGAGGCAATCGCCGTGGCCACCGTCGCCAAGGCCACCAACGGCATCAGAAACCACCCCGGCGCCAGCCGATAGTAGAGATTACTCGGCATCTCTTCGGCATAGAGCAGATAAGCGCCCTGCCCCATGTAGTTCAGAAACAGCGCGGGAAAGACAAAGAAGAACCAGGTCTGTCGAATGGGTCGTTTGCCAAAATGACCGATGTCCGCATACAACATTTCCGCCCCGGTCAGGGCCAGAAAGACCGTGCCGATGATGGCAAACCCCGCCCAGCCATTATGCAGCAGCAGACGCACGGCATATACCGGATTTAACGCCGCCAGAATCGCGGGCGTATGCAGGATCGCGCCCAACCCCAACGCCGCACTCACGCCAAACCAAACCAGCATAATGGGGCCAAATAGGAGCCCCACCCGGGTGGAGCCGCGCGACTGCAATAGGAAAAGCACGGTCAAAATAAATAGCGTAACCGGTAGCACAAAGTCTTTAAAAGCCGGACTGATAGCCGTCAAACCTTCCACCGCGCTGAGCACGGAAATGGCAGGCGTAATGACACTATCGCTGAATAAGAGCGCCGCCCCTAGGATCACGATGGCGCCCAGAGCCATCCCATTGCGCAGCCGCGGCGGGCCCAGACGCGTGACCAGCGCCTGCAGCGCCATGATCCCCCCCTCGCCCCGGTTGTCGGCCCGCAACACCAACGCCACATACTTGACGCAAACCACCAGCACCAACAGCCAGAAGACCAGCGAGACCGCCCCCAGCACATTCGCCGTGGAGAGCGCGAGGCGATGGGGGCCCACAAAGCATTCGCGTAACGCATAGAGCGGGCTGGTGCCAATATCGCCAAACACCACCCCCAATGCGGCCAGCATCAACGCCAGCATCCGTGGCTGGGGGGTCTCCTGCGCAGCAGGCTCTGTCGCCTCATTATGCACGGTAGGCCCACCCTGAGTAGCTGCGCAGGCTCGTTCGGCGTGGCCGACCGCCTCCGGCACGCTCACCAAAAAACGAAACGGCGGCCACATCCTTTCGGATGCCGCCGCCCTTATCGTGATCCGCCGTATTCACGGTTGGATTTACGCGGGTGTCTCAGACGCCTTGGCGTCCTGGTTCGCCACAGCCGCAACTTCCGTCGCCGCCGGCGTCACCACCGTCACCCATTCCAAAATAGCCATCTCGGCGCCATCGCTCTTGCGCTGGCCGAGCTTGGCGATGCGGGTGTAGCCGCCGGGGCGACCGGCCATGGAAGGCACAACCAGCTCAAACAGACGATCCAGCGCTTCCGGGCTGCGCAGGCGGGCCGCCGCCAAGCGCCGCGCCGCCAACGTACCCTTGCGGGCCAACGTGACAATCTTCTCCGCATCCCGCCGGGCCACCTTGGCCTTGGGCAGCGTGGTCTCGATCCGACTCCGTAGGATCAGATTGGCAACCAACGAGCCCACCATCTGTTCCCGATGGGCCATGGACCGTCCGAACTTCTTGGCAATTCTTCTGTGGCGCATGATCTACCGCTCCCTATGGACGCTGCACGAACCCGCAACGTCACGCTACTCTCAGCCAAACTGACAACAACTATTCCTCGGTGGCGCTCTTCTTCTTCGCCGCAGCCATCACTTCCAGCATCTCGGCGTCGAATTTGTAACCCAGGGAGAGCCCGAGTTCCAGCAGCTTGTCCTTGATCTCGTTCAGCGACTTCTTGCCGAAGTTGCGATACTTCAGC
>CAYSHQ010000218.1:0-4506 GCA_964430835.1 uncultured Lentisphaerales bacterium | reverse complement strand
GAAATTACAGGTCAGCTATCTTCAATCAGCAATCCGCAATCTTCAATCAGCAATTCCCCATGAGCCACACCACCCCCGCACAACTCCAGGAAGCTGCCAGCACCAAACTCAACGAACTGCTGGCCTTGGGGCGCCCGCTTACCCCCAAGGACCGCATGGCCATCCCGGCACAAGAGATGCCCAGCCAGGACCCCCAGGTGCGCCGCGCCAACATGCAGGAAGTAGCCACCGGCTATTCCGCCGAGCAGGCCCGCCTGGAAGCCATGCGCTGCCTCCAGTGCAAGAATGCACCATGCGTCAAAGGGTGCCCAGTGGCCATTGATATTCCCCGCTTCCTGCAAGCCATCGCCGACGGCCGCGATGCCGATGCGATCGCGGTGATCCGTGAAACCAGCCTGCTCCCGGCAGTCTGCGGACGCGTCTGCCCGCAAGAGACCCAGTGCCAGGCCCCCTGCACCTTGGGCAAGGCGCTTAAGTGCGTGGACAAGTCGGTCATGATCGGCCGTCTCGAGCGCTACGTCGCGGATCTGGAGCGCGAAAGCGGCCAAGTGCGCGCCCCGGCCATCCAGCCGTCCACCGGCCGCAAGGTCGCCGTGATCGGCACCGGGCCTGCCGGTATCACCGTAGCCGCAGATGTGCGCCGCGCCGGCCACGATGTCACCATGTTCGAGGCCTTCCATAAGCCCGGCGGTGTACTGGTCTATGGCATCCCCGAATTCCGCCTGCCCAAAAGCATCGTGCAGCAGGAGATTGACGCCCTGGTGGCCATGGGGGTAAAACTCGACACGAACTTCGTCGTGGGACGCACCCGCAAGCTGCAGGATCTGATGGACCAGGACGGTTTTGATGCGGTCTTCGTCGGCACCGGTGCCGGACTGCCCAAGTTCATGAACATCCCCGGCGAGAACCTGGTCGGCGTCTTCTCCGCCAATGAATACCTGACCCGCGCCAACCTCATGCGCGCCTATGACCCGGACAAATCGCACACGCCCATCTTCCGCTCCCGGCAAGTCGCGGTACTCGGCGGCGGGAACGTCGCCATGGATGCCGCCCGCATGGCCGTGCGCCTGGGTGCCGAGGCCGTCCATTTGGTCTATCGCCGCACGGAAGTGGAGATGCCAGCCCGCGTTGAGGAAGTCGGCCACGCCAAGGAAGAGGGCGTGCAGTTCCACCTGCTCCAGAATGCCAAGCGTATCCTGGGAGACGAGCACGATTGCGTCCAGGGGATGGAGTGCGTGCGCTACGAACTGGGCGCACCCGATGCCTCCGGGCGCCGCAGCCCCGTGGAGGTCAAGGGGAGCGAGTTCATCATGCCGGTGGACACGGTCATCGTCGCCATTGGCAACGACTCTAACCCGCTCATCCGCCAGACCACCCCCGGCCTGAACACCAACAAGTACGGGAACATCACCGTGGACGAGACCGGCAAAACCTCGCTGGAGCGCGTCTTTGCCGGTGGCGACATTGTGCTGGGTGCCGCCACCGTGATCCTCGCCATGGGCGAAGGACGCCGTGCTGCGGCCGCCATCAACAACATGCTCGCCACCCTCCCGCCCCGCGCCTAACCACGTCGAACCCTTTATCACATCCGCACCTCGTAAAAGGAATACACACCATGCCCACCAAGTTGGACCCCCAAGCCGCCACCCTGAACCAGGTCATCGAAACGGCCAACCCCGCGCTGCTACACATGCTCTCTGAGCGCGGCCGCAAGATCTACTTCCCCAAGATGGGGATTCTGGCGCAGTCCGCAGAAGCGCGGGGCAAGGAGATCAACGCCACGATCGGCACGGCGCTCGACGAGAACGCCGCCCCGCTCTGCCTGCCGAGCATCGCCTCGCAGATGAACCTCCCCAAAGGCGCGGCCTTCCCGTACGCCCCCAGCCCGGGGCTGCCGGAAATCCGCGAACAGTGGGGGAAGATGCTCCTCCAGAAAAACCCCGGACTCGCCGGTAAGCCGGTTAGCCAACCGGTGGTCTCCTGCGCGCTGACCCATGGGCTCAGCACCGCCGCCTACCTCTTCTGCGACGAAGGCGACGTACTGCTCACACCGGACCTCTACTGGGAAAACTACGACCTGATCTTCGGCGTCTCATTCGGCGCGGAGATCGCCACGTATGCCACCTTCAATGCCCAGGGCGGTTTCAACCTCGAAGCCCTGCGCCAGGCCATGGCTGCGCGCAAGGAGCAGAAGCTGATCATCTCGCTCAACTTCCCGAACAATCCGGCCGGCTACACGCTGCTGGAGAAGGAAGTCCCCGCCCTGAAACAGTTGCTGCTGGACGAAGCGGCGAAGGGGCGCCAACTGGTCGTACTATTGGACGACGCCTACTTTGGTCTGGTATTTGAGAAGGGTGTCTATACGCAGTCCATGTTTGTGGAGCTGTGTGATGCCCACCCGAACATCCTGGCAGTCAAGCTGGACGGCCCGACTAAGGAGGACTACGTGTGGGGGTTCCGCGTGGGGTTCATCACCTTCGGTAGCCGCGGCGCCACGCCGGCGGTGTACCAGGCGCTGGAAGGGAAGTGCGCCGGGGCGATCCGCGCCAGCATCTCCAACGTCTCCATGCCGGCCCAATCGATGCTGCTGGCGGCCTGGAAGAATCCGTCGTATGCGGCCGAGAAGCAGCAGGCCTTCGAACTGCTGCAGTCGCGCTACCTGGAGATCAAGCGTATCCTGGCCGCGCACCCGGAATACCAGACCGCGTTCGAACCCCTCCCCTTCAACTCCGGGTACTTCATGTGCGTCCGGCTGAAGAATGCCGACCCCGAGAAGGTCCGCCAGACGCTGCTGGCCAAGCACTCGACAGGGGTCATTAACCTCTGCGGGATTCTGCGAATCGCCTTCTCGGCCACCCCCACAGCCAAGCTGGAAAAACTCTTCGCCAACCTCTTCGCCGCCTGCCAAGGGGCATAAGAGCCCCCCTACTTCACCTCGATCTCGAAGCTCTCGCTGTGGCTGTTGAACTCCGGCGCGTACATGCACTGCACGCTGGCGATGCCACTCTGGTACGTCCCCTTGAGCTGCACCCGCACGCTGTACTCAAAGACGTAGACCCCCTTGGGCAGGTAGTGGATGAAGAAGTGGCTGGCGGTGTCGCGTGTGCTCTCGTAGTACATCAGCCCGTCCTGATACTTGGCCTGGCTTAGCACACTCACCGGCTCCGTGCCGCTGCCGCGCTGGTCCTTCAGGTGGACATACTCCATGTCGCGGTCCACACGCAGTTCGATACGGCAGACCAGCTCATCGCCCACGGCCAGCGCGCCCTTGACCGGCTCCAACACCTGCCCCTGCTTGGTCGTGTCCTTCCGATAGAGCGCCTTCTTCACCTTCAGCGGCGTCCCTTCGTACGGCGTGATCTTGGTCATGTCCTCCAGATACTGCCAGTGCACGCTCCCCCAACTGACGCCTTCGTCGGTCTTCTTAACCGTGATCTGTCCCATTGCGGGCTTGATCTCGCTGCGGGTGAACTTCTGCTCGTAGAACCCGGTGCCGGCCTCGACCTTCTCGGGCTTGATCGCCTCGCCGCCCAGGCTGACCTCCACCAGCGCGTCGCTGGCCAGCAGGTTGGTGCCGCGCAGCAGCAACCCGTACACCGCATCGGCCGTAGCCTTGGTGGTCTTCCAGTCCTGCGTCTGCTTCTGCTTGAGCAGCCAGACCTTGCAGTCCTCGACCGCCTGCGCGTCGCCCAGGATCTCGTCATACGCCTCGATCATCAGCGCCTGCGTTTCGATCGGCGCCCGGTACCACCACCAGCTCAGCTCCGTGTCGCGCCAGAACATCCCCAGCTCCTCGGTGCTGACGCTGTGCTCCTTGATCGACTTCATGATATCCCGCGCGGTCTGCGCGTCGCCAAAGCGCTTCAAGGCAATCGCCAGGTGCCCCTGCGGTTGCCGCCAGCCGAGCTGCAGCCAGTACTGCTTCCCCTGCCCCAGCCAGTAGTCCAGCGCTTCCTGATGCTCCTTGGCAACCGGCCGGTCCTTGAGGAAGAAACTGCGTCCGTAGAGATAGAACGCAATGGTGGGGGTGAGATGATTCTTCTCCTTGTTACCCCCCCGCAGAATCTCGCGATAGATCCGCTCCATCCAGTCGTCCAGCGCGTTGAGCGAACGCACGGCCGGCGCCAGATCCACGTTACGCGCGCCGAGGTGGCGCATGCGGCCGAAGCCGGTGGTGATGTAGAGCGTGATGTACTCATCGCCGCGGAAGCCGGGGAACCAGGGCCAGAGCCCGTCGCCCAGCTGCATCTGGGCAAGCTTGTCAAAGGCGCGCCTGGTCTCGTCATCCAGCCGGTTGGCGTCGAACAGGATGCCGACATTGCGCCGCGCCTGGCTCTCGTCCTTGGCCTGCCGCAGCCACGGCGTCTCCTCGAGCATCACCGACTTCAGCTCCTGGTTCTTCTCCAGCGGGCTGTCCAGAGCCGGCGTATTCTTCCACTGGTCAAAGATCTTGCGGATCTTCGGATCGATATTGGCGATATGACGCGCCAGGGTGTTGGCATAGAG
>CAYSHQ010000217.1:0-4511 GCA_964430835.1 uncultured Lentisphaerales bacterium | reverse complement strand
CGCGAGGTTGGCCAATCTTCCAATCTTCCATTCTTCCAACTCCCGCAGTTTGAGGTGTGCGGGTGGGGTAGACAAACGCCTCAAAACATACGAAACTATCTGCGTTCGTTTTGGGCGCAGTATGGTGCGGCGCAGAAAACGACTGGGCGTAGGCTAACTTGAATCGCACCCCATGGCAACCACACCCGCCACCACCGTGATCCTGGGCATCCCCTTCCACGCGGTCACCTTCCCCGAGACCGTCGACTGGGCACGCCAGCGCATCCTTTCCCGCCAACCCGGCTATATCGCGACGGCCAACATGGATTTCGTCATGCAGGCTTGGCGCGATCCGGAGCTGCACCGGATCCTGCTGGAAGCGGAGCTGGTGGTGGCCGATGGCAACCCCCTGGTCTGGCTCTCGCGCTTTCTCGGCCCCAAACTGCCAGCCCGCGTCACCGGCAGCGACCTGGTCTCCATGCTCGCAGAGATGTGCCGCGACCATCAGTTTGCCCTCTTTCATCTGGGCGGGGCACCCGGCGTGCCGGAGAAGGCGGCGGAGCACCTTACCCGCCGCTACCCCGGGCTGCGGATCGCCGGCTGCTACGCACCGCCCAAAGCCGAACTGGCGCAGATGAACCACGGCGAGATCCTGACCCGCCTGCATACCGCCAAGCCGGACCTGCTCTATGTCGCGTTTGGCGCGCCCAAGCAGGAGAAATGGGTCCAGCTGCACATCCGGCAGTGGCAGGTTCCGCTGGCCATCGGCATCGGCGGCTCGCTCGACTTCCTGGCCGGCACCCAGCGGCGGGCCCCCCGCCTGGTACAACGCCTCGGCATGGAATGGTTCTGGCGCATGTGTAGCGATCCGCCCCGGCTGATGCGGCGCTACCTGCAGAACATCGCCTTCTTCAGCCGGGTGCTCCTGCAGTTGCTGGTGCTGCGTTGTCAGCCGGATCGCCCCCAGCCACCTGTGGCGACGGATTCCGTCCTGCATCAGCAGGCCTATGTGGCCCGCGTACCGCGCTTACGCACGCGCCAACAAGCCGAAGCGTTCTGCCACGCGGTGCTCAACCGTGCCACCAGTCGTCCGGTCATCCTGGACTTCAGCGGCATCCCCTGGCTATCCAGCCTTGAACAGGGCGCCCTGCTCCGCCTGACCACCGAGTGCCGCCGGCAACAGCAGTCGTGTAGCTGGGTGAATCTGGGCTCACGCCTACGCCACCTGTTAACATGGAGCCACCTGGCCGACTATCTCCAACTCGACCAAGCCCAGCACCAGCCACCCGCCCCCCAATGAACATGCCCCCACATACCCAACGCCCCCACACACAGGGTCCCCACCCGCTGCCGTCCCCCCGCAAGCGCATCAGCACCCATCCGCACCTTGCGAACAGCGAAAACCAGAACGATGCCAGCGCGCTGTCTACCTCCATCCTGATCCTGGTTCTGGTGATCGGCGGGGTCATCCTGTTCTCCCGAGGATGCACCCCGGAAGAGCCGATCGGCATACAAACCTCGGCAACCATGCCCATGACCAGCAAATGATCCTGCTGCGCCCTTCCCGGTGCGAGGATTATGCCACGGTCCCGGCCGGCACATGCTCATCCGGCGGCGTAGTCGCGCCAGCCACGGGTGGCGGGGTACCAGCTTCCGGCGTTTTTCCCGTTTCCGCGGTCTCGCGGGCCTGCCGTTCTTCCTCGGGCAGGATGCGTCCTAACTCCACCAGCTCCTTGACGTCGCGCCCGTCCATGGTCTCCACCTCCAGCAGCCGCTCCACGACCTGCGCGAGCTGCGGCCGGTGTTCCTCGATGAGCTTCTCCGCGCGGGCAAAGGCCTCATGCAGCAGGCGCGTGACTTCCGCATCAATGTGCCGGGCGGTCTCCTCGCTGTAGTTCTGCGTACGGGAGACTTCGCGCCCAAGGAACATCACTTCCTGGTTCTCGCCAAAGGCCTGCGCCCCGAGCGCATCGCTCATGCCGTATTCGCACACCATGTGCCGGGCAATCCGGCTGCCCATACGGATGTCCATGCGCGCGCCGGTCGAAATATCGCCGGTATGCAGCTTCTCGGCAATCCGGCCGCCCATGAGCACCACCAGCTCATCACGCAACTGGTTGCGCGTCTTGTTCAGGATATCCTTCTCCGGTAGCGACATGGTGGCACCCAGCGCCATGCCGCGCGGGATGATGGTGACCTTGTGCACGGGCTCCGTATTTTTGAGCAGCACCTGCACCACCGCATGACCGCTCTCGTGCCAAGCCGTGATCCGGCGTTCCTTGTCATCCATGGCGCGGCTGCGGCGTTCCCGTCCCCAGAGCACCTTGTCGCGCGCCTCTTCCAGGTCCTTCATCTCGATGGCCGCCTTGTCCATCCGGGCCGCCAGCAGGGCCGCCTCGTTGAGCAGATTGGCCAGGTCCGCACCGGAGAAACCGGGCGTGCCGCGCGCAATGCGCCGCAGGTCGGCATTGGGTGCCAGCGTCACCTTCTTGGCATGCAGGCGCAGGATCTCCTCGCGGCCATCGAGCGTCGGCAGGTCAATCACGATCGTGCGGTCGAAACGCCCGGGACGCAGCAACGCCGGATCCAGCACATCCGGCCGGTTAGTCGCCGCAATAATGATCACGCCTTCCGACGTCTCAAAGCCGTCCATCTCCACCAGCAGGGCATTCAGGGTCTGCTCGCGCTCGTCGTGACCGCCCCCGATGCCCGTGAAGCGGCTGCGACCCACCGCATCAATTTCGTCAATAAAGATGATGCACGGCGCGTGCTTCTTGCCCTGCTCAAACATGTCCCGCACGCGCGAGGCACCCACGCCAACAAACATCTCGATGAAGTCCGATCCGCTGATGCTGAAGAACGGCACCCCCGCCTCGCCCGCGATGGACTTGGCCAGCAGCGTCTTCCCCGTGCCGGGCGGCCCCAGCAGCAGCACCCCCTTGGGGATGCGCCCACCCAATTTCTGGAACTTCTGCGGTGCCTTGAGGAACGAAATGATCTCCTCGACCTCCTCCTTGGCCTCCTTAATGCCGGCCACGTTGGCAAAGGTGACCTTCTGCTTGTCCTGGCTGAGCATCTTGGCCCGGCTCTTGCCGAAGTTCATCGCCCCCATCCCCGCGGAACGCGCCGACCGCATGAAGATGAAGTAAAGCAGGCCAATGAACAACACGATCGGCAGGATCTCAAAGAGGATCTGCGTCCAGAAGGTGGACGGGTACTTGACCGGGATGCCGTTCGCCACCAGCAGCTGGTTCAACGACTCGCCAAAGTACATGTCCAGCCGGAAGCGCCCTTCCTTGCCATCCGGCAGCTTGCGCGCCCCCGTGATATGCGCAATGCCGGACGAGGACTCACGGATGATCTCGCACTTCTTGATGGTGCGATTGGTCACACTGTTATAGAACTCGGCCTGGTCAATCTCCTGCACGTTCCGTTGCAGTCCGCCGGAATTCAGCAGGAACAACATCACACAGAGCATCCCCAGCACCACCAGCCACGCGATGAATACATTGCGCGGCGGCGTGGCAGTCGCCTCCTCCCCCACATTACGCGACGGACGCGGCGGTGGCGGCGGCGGTGGCGGACGGTGTTCGTTCTGCTGCACTTTTTCGCTCATCATTAAGCCCGAGGTTCACAGGGTTGTATTGGTGGCAGCCGACATCATATCTCCTAGCCATGCCGCGGAGCAAGTCCCGACAAGGTGATCTCTAATTCAGGCTCGGCTTCGGACAATACACACGACAGCATCCCGCCGGGATTCAGATGCCCGACAATCAGCCGATCACAGTGCGCCAGAACATACTGGTTGCACCACGCCGCGCGGCGCAGGCTTGGCGCTTCGATGTCGTCGGCAAAAGGCGATACAACAAGCAGTCGGTCTTCGTCAATGGCCCGGCGCACCGGCGCGGCCAGCCCGCCATCTTCCAAGCCCCAGGGCTTCACCCAGATCAGCGGCACCCTGTGCGCCAAGCCCTCCGTGAAGACCGCCCGTTCCATGGGCGAGAGAAAGCCCGAAATGATCGCCGCGCCCGGCTCGCACGGGCAGGTCGCTGGGCCTGCCCGCTCTGGCCCCCCCCGGCTGGCGAGAAACCCTACCTTCCGTAGTGTCAGCAGCGCGGCATTGCCCAGCATGCGCGGCGCGCCGACATTCATCACGCGATCATAATTATGGGGATTACACCGGATGTAATGGCGGATATTGGCCAACGCCTGCTCGTCGCGCACAATCACATCCCAATAATTGCGATGCCACAATTTGCCATTGCGCATGGTGTCCGGCCCGGCATGTGGGCTGGCCCAACGGCCAATATGCGGGCTGGCGCAACGGCCAGCCCCTTCCTGCACGGGCGGGCCGTCGTGCCCGCCCTGACCCGCCATTTTCCGCCAGGCCACATCCGCCGTGGATTTGAACCGCCGCACGAAATCTGGCAACCCCGCTGCTCCGCTGCGTATGGGCGGGCCGTCGTGCCCGCCCTCACCGTTGCGCCTGCCCTGTATGGGCGGGCCGTCGTGCCCGCCCTCACCGTTGTGCC
>CAYSHQ010000216.1:1951-4528 GCA_964430835.1 uncultured Lentisphaerales bacterium | reverse complement strand
CAACCTAGCACCTACCACCTGCCACCTTCTTACCCAGGTGCCAGATGGCAATGCTCTTGGCGTCCTGCAGCTCGCCGCCGGCGATGGCCTGCTCGATCTCGGCGGCGGTCATGACCACCGCGGCCACCGACTCGTCGAAATCCGGGCGGCTGGCGCCGGGCTCCTGGCCGACCCGCGCATGGAAGCAGTACAGCCGCTCCGAGGAATACCCCGGGCACGGGATGATCACCCCCAGCGGGCGCAGCGCCTCGACCCGGTAGCCGCTCTCCTCCTCCATCTCGCGCCGCGCCGCCTCCTCCGGGGGCTCGCCCGGCTCGAGGGTCCCGGCCACCATCTCCAGCAGCTCGGCCTCCACCGCGGCGCGGTATTGCCGCACCAGCACGAAGCGCCCGTCCGGCCGATCCTCCAGCACCACCACGGCGCCCGGGTGACACACCACCTCGCGCGTCGAACGCCGCCCGTTCGACAGCTCGATCTCGCGCATCTCGACGCGCATGATACGCCCCTCAAACACCGTCTTTTTCGCCAGGATCTTCTCGGTCATCGCCAGCCGCCTTTCGTTGAAAACGTCCTTGCAGGGGGGGCGCTACTTGCCCTATCTTACCGGCACGCAAACGCCCAGCGCAATTGCGGCAGAGAGTATACCAAACCACTGGAGAGAGCCAAGTCATGTCAACCATTGTCGAAGTCAAAGCACGTGAAGTTCTGGATTCCCGCGGCAACCCCACGGTTGAGGCGGATGTGTGGCTCGAGAACGGCCTCGTGGGCCGCGCGGCCGTCCCGTCCGGCGCCTCCACCGGCGAGAATGAAGCCATCGAACTGCGCGATGATGATAAGCAGCGCTACCTGGGCAAGGGCGTACTCAACGCCGTCAAGAACGTCAACGAGATCATCGCCCCCGAACTGCTCGGCATGGACGTGACGGATCAGGTGCAGATTGACCGCCGCATGCTGGAGCTCGATGGCACCGCCACCAAGAGCAAGCTCGGCGCCAACGCCCTGCTGGCCGTCTCCATGGCCAGCGCCAAGGCCGCGGCCACGTACGTCGGCCTGCCGCTCTACCGCTACATCGGCGGCACGAACGCCAAGGTCCTGCCGGTGCCGATGATGAACATCGTCAACGGCGGCTCGCACTCCGACGCGCCCATCGCCTTCCAGGAGTTCATGATCCGCCCGGTCGGCGCCTGCTGCTTCCGCGAAGGGCTGCGCATGGGCGCCGAAGTCTTCCATAACCTCAAGAAGCTCCTCAAGGACCGCGGCCTGAGCACCGCCGTGGGCGACGAGGGCGGCTTCGCCCCGACCTTCAACGGCACCGAGGACGGCGTGGAGACGATCCTGAAGGCCATCGAAAAGGCCGGCTACAAGCCCGGTCGCAAGTGCGAAGGCGGCCAGATCTCGCTGGCGTTCGACTGCGCCGCTTCCGAGTTCTTCAAGGACGGCATCTACGACTACGCCAAGTTCGAGACCGAAAAGCGCGGCGCCAAGACCGCCGGCGTCCGCCGCACCTCCGCCGAGCAGGCCGACTACCTCGAGCAGCTCATCAATAAGTACCCGGTGGACAGCATCGAGGACGGCATGAGCGAGCACGACTGGGACGGCTGGAAGCTCCTCACCAAGAAGATCGGCAGCCGCTGCCAGCTCGTGGGCGACGATCTCTTCGTCACCAACGTCAAGTTCCTCAAGCGCGGCATCGTCGAAGGCGCAGGTAACTCGATCCTGATCAAGGTCAACCAGATCGGCACGCTCACCGAGACCCTCGACGCCATCGAGATGGCCCACAAGGCCCACTACACGGCCGTCGTCAGCCATCGCTCCGGCGAGACCGAGGACGCCACCATCGCGGATATCGCCGTGGCCGTCAACGCAGGCCAGATCAAGACCGGCTCGCTCTCGCGCACGGACCGCATGGCCAAGTACAACCAGCTCCTGCGCATCGAAGAGATGCTGGGCGACAGCGCGCAGTACGGCTGCTAAAGCCCACCTGCGAAAGCAGACGCAAAAAGCCAAACGGGGCGGGGTTTCCCGCCCCGTTTGCTTTTCCCGTTACTTCAACATCACCACCGTACCGGCCTTGCGGTTGTGGATTAGAACGTCCACGAAGTCCTGCCCAACCATCACCACAGCCTCCCGCCCATCCCGGCCGCTCGTTACGACGGCACCGACCGACTGCCCCGTCAGATTTCCGCCGCCGGAAATCAAGCGGAAGCGCCGCCCATCCGCGTTCACACCGTCGAGCAACTCCACACGCACGCTCGCGTTGGAGAGCCCCTGTAGATTTCCCTGCCGTACCACCAACTGGGTATTGGTCGCACCTGCCACCGGCCCGGTGCGCGTGATCGCGAACCGCAGCGTCGCGCCGACGCCCAGCACCACATTAGACGCAATCGTCAGCGCGCCGCCGCCTCCCGCTCCCGGCTCAATCGCCCCCCCCTGCACCACCACCGGCGCGTTGGAGATAATCCCCGTGCCCCCCAGCGTGGCATTGGTCAGCACCAGCCACTGCGATCCCGCGCCGGACGAACCGCAGCGGGAGAGCCCATTCACTAGCAGGCAGCCCGCCTCCAGCCGGTTCGTACG
>CAYSHQ010000216.1:0-1941 GCA_964430835.1 uncultured Lentisphaerales bacterium | reverse complement strand
CACCGCATGCGTCAAATCATGCAGCGCCATGGTGCCGGCCCCGCGCTTGATCAGATGCGAAGCGCTCCCGCCGGCACCCAGATGGCCGGCCAGCGTCAGGGCTGCCACGCGCCCCGTCGGCCCGGCCACGTCGAATACCACACCCGCCCGACTCGCGCCACCGGACGTGATGGGCACCAGTTCGCCATCCGCCGCCACCACCACGCCCGTGCCAAGCCCATCCACCTGATTGGTCGAGCCGTCGAACCAGCGGACCGCCGAGGCCCCCTGCCCTTCGATCCGCGCCCCGCCGCGCAATACCAGGGTCCGCCCGTTGCGCACATTCAAGGAACTACCGCCGGTGCACACCACACCATTGCTCACCGCCAGCGCTGGCCACTGCTCCGAATTATCATTCCAGTTTTGCGCCCCGCCCAGATCCAACAAGCCATCCGCCTTTACCGTGACCGTAAGCGACCCCACCAGCAACCCTACCGGCGCCGGCGCGAGCAGTCGAAAGACCGCAGACGTGGCCGCCCCACAGCCATCCCCCACCACCAGTCTCGTGCCGCACTTGGCCCAATATTTAGGTCGCACCCAATTGGCTCCCAGGCTGTCGCCATTCGCATACAGATAGCGGTTGGTGCGCACACTCATCTCCACGGCACCTTCTTCGACCCGCCACTCTGGCGCAGAGCTCAGGTCATTGCAACCGAAGCGCAAACCATCCTCTGGTTCTATCACCCGCAACACCCCACCGCCGCGCTTGGCCACCACATCCCCGCTCCCGCCCACGAAGACCGGCACCTGCAACTGCCCACCGGTCACCACCTCCACCACCGATGTCCGCGGCGCACTTGCCGAGCCGTCTACCGTCAACAGGGGTCCATCGATGATGACCGTGCTGGCCATGCAAAGGCGGATAAAGGGGTCCGTTGAACCGGAAAACTGCCACGCCGTATACCCGGCCACACCTGCCACATTGGTCACGCCACCCAGCCGGAATGGCTGGATGTTGTTGCTGAACACCAACCCGCCAAAGCTGAATTTGCCATACGCATCCTGCAGCGCGACGGGCCGGTTGCCAGCGTTGAAGATCACGATGCTACGGTAATCACTCGACGGCAGCGCCGCCGGCGACCAATTCGAGAGCGTGCCCCAGTTATCGTTCGAGCCCAGTCCAGTCCAGACCCACGTGCCACCGTGGCAGGGCGCCACAAATGCGCCCCAGAGACCAACCACCAGCCAGACTACCAGCGCAGCCCAATCGCTCCCGCCCCTGCGTGCGTATCGCATCATCCCCCCCTCCCATCCCACCTCAACACCTATATGCTGCCAGGATGCCCGCCGGATGCCCCCGCATGCGGTCAGCCATCGCATGGCAAATTTTCGTCACTATACCAACGTGCCAATCGCCCTCACAAGGGAGGGAAAACCCTCATTCAGCCACAGAAGAAATCCGAACTGAGCGTGGCGCAAATCCGGGAGATCCCGGAGATCGCCGAGGCCGTGTTGAGCAAGGCCGGACGACAGGGGCATATCGGCACCGAATACCCGCGCTGCCTCGTTGATCCCGCACGCTATACCCGGCTGAAAGTCGGCACGCGCTGCTCGGCCGCCACGGACTTCTTCGTGGTGGGCCCAAACGGCTTCCTGCGGGTCTGCAATCATTCGCCGGTAAGCCTGGTGCCCTGGCGCGACTACGACCAGCTGCGGCACCACCCCTACTGGCAGAAGTTCGTGCACAAGCGCTGGACCCCGCGCGGCTGCGAAGGGTGCGCCGAGCTGGGTCGCACCTGCGACGGCGGCTGCCGCGAGGCGGCCCACGTCGCCCACGGCGATGTCGAGGCGCCGGACCCGATCTTTCGCGGGGCCCCCCCGCACCGATCAAGGGCGTAACGCTGCTACCATGGCATGTCAGCCAGGTTTGGACTGCGGCGGCTTGCCGCCGCTCTTCCCCGC
>CAYSHQ010000215.1:0-4528 GCA_964430835.1 uncultured Lentisphaerales bacterium | reverse complement strand
CTGCGGCACAATGAAGCCTGTCACGCCATCCTGAACCGCCTCCGGTATGGCACCTGCCGTGGTACCAATCACCGGCAGGCCTGTCGCCATGGCCTCCACGATGACATTGGGAATCCCGTCATAGCGGCCATCATCGGTCGCGAGACTAGGCAGCACAAACAGAGATGCCTCGTGATAGTAATCCAGCAGCCGCTCCTGAGGCACCGCGCCAACCAGCGCAACACGTTGCTCCAAGCCAAATTGGCGCACCAGCGCTTCCAACCGTCCTCGCTGATCCCCCTCGCCCACCAGCGTGCACCGGAAAGACAAGCCGGCTTGTTGGAGTACATGACACGCTTCCAGCAGATAATGAAAACCCTTCATTTCGTCGAGTCGTCCCACCGCCAGCAGATGGCAGGCCTCGCGCCGCCCCGCTGGCGGAGGCAAGAAACGCTGCACATCAATCCCGTGATAGACGACATGTACCTTTTCCGCGTGACAGGGCGCCCCCTGCTTGACGAGTTCGCGACTGGCCAGCGCGGAACAGCAGGCCACAAACCGCGTCTCAGCCAGTTTCTGAGGCAGCAGAATACGATCACTCCAGATGTCATGGGCATGCGCGGAGAAGCTATACGGGATGCCAGTCAGCAGGCTCACCACCCGCGCGACGGAAGCGGGTTGCGACGCATAGTGCGCATGCAAGTGCGTCACGTTGTCGGCTTCTACGCGCCGCGCCAAGACCACCCCTTCCAGGAAATGTAACAGGCTGCGATAGCGGTGCTTCCTGGTGTGATGGCTGGGGAGGATCATTTTAAACAAGCTACGAAAATAGCGTACCGGCGCGACGCAAAGATAATAAATATGCGCTTCCAACAAACGCGCCACCGGCATGGGCAGCAAATAGAAGGTGCGATCCCGCAAATGCAAGGACTCCGCGGACAGCACGCCGTCTTCCGGGTGCCGGAGCGAATAGAGCACCAGCTCGTACCCTCGACGATCCATTTCCAAGATCTCCCGATAGATAAAGGTGGCCGACAGCTTCGGAATGACACTACTAACGTAGGCCAGTCGGGATTGCTTTTTGGCAGGGCGTAGTTTCATGCGTCACCGTTCTACGGATTGTTCACAGAGAATTTGCGTGGCGCGCAAAACCGCGCCGTCCGGAGGTGCAGGCTCGTCTAATTGATCCAGAAATTGGCGCAGGGCTGCGCTTTTAGCCAGCCACAGCGTCTGTCGTTCTTCATAAACCTGTGACACAGCCGCCGCAAAAACCGCCCGCTGGGAGACCACCTGCAAAACTGCCTGTGCGATCCCCTCCGGCGTGTTCTGGGCATACGCGGCTGACCCTTTGTACGTTGCGCGGAGCACTGGCCAATCTGATAGTACCATCGGTTTATGCAGAGCCAACGCCTCGTAGGCGGCATTCTGCATCGTATGATCGCGTGTTGTCAGGGCCATCACGGCGTCGGCTCGATGTAAAACGGCAAAATATTCTGACTTCTCCAGGAAACCCGTGAACTGCACATTAGCGGACACTTGTACTCCGCGTAGGCGCATATCTTTCAGATAGTTCCCGGTTATGAGAAACCGCACGGATGGTGTTGTGGCGGCAGCCGCAAGGATCTCGCAAATCGGTTCATCGCGCGCAAAAGAACAGGCCACCACAACCGTAAAACAATCAGCCAAGCCGGTATCGGCCATGGGCGGAACAGGGGGCATGAGGTCACCCAGAATATAGGGTCTGGCGCCCCACTGCCGGTAAACGGCGGCATGCACGGAATTTGTCACCATGACCAAACTTGCACGCTTGGCCACAAACTGGTGCAACGCGGCGACAAATCGCCATTTCCTGTCAAAGACGCCGGAATGGCAGTCCATAATAAATCGCGCGCCGGTAGCCGCCGCATACAGCCACACGGTGAGCGGCGCGAAGATTGGTGGACTGGTAACAAAGACAACCGCCGGGCGGTGCTGCCAGAGCAGCAACCAGGTGGAAAGCATTTGCACGACATAGCGTACAGGGGCGGTTACGAAGGAGTTGTTGCGACCGAAATGAACGTAATGTGAAGATGCCCCAATCGCCGCGGCAATGACATCATTACGGGTATCATGCGGAAACCACTTGATAAATATGCGATGCGAGCGACGCCCAGCCAATAATGTGCACGCAGCACCAGTACGCACAGGCGGTTGGTCTTCTGTTTTCATATCTTCTTCTCGATCAATGAGCCCGCCGCGCTGGGCTGGATATCCGGCCCCCATAGCGCAGCCTCTGGGTGCCGAAATTCCGGCGGCAGCCACGCCGCCCCCGTATGGGTAAGGGCGCAGGCGGCCGCCGACCCAACGTCTGCACTGTTTTGATAATCCCTGCGCCCGGCCCAGCCAGTCGTAATCACCCGCGAGCTTGGACGTGAACAATTCATGATCGTCACAGGAGTTCACGGGCAGGCGTTTCAGTCGGAAAGGTCGGGCCCCACGATGGTTGCGGCCGACTTCGGTCGTCACTTGGCACCCGTACGCGGCTTCGCCAAGCAAGATGCTTAGATCATTGACAAACAAAGGGTCGCCGCTGGGAAAGGCATACGGATAAGAAAAGGCGTACACCTCGTTGCCCAGCTCCTGTTCGATCATGCTTTTCGAGGTCCACAGTTCAGCACGTATTTCTGACCGGTCGAGGTCATGTAATTGCGGGTGGTTGACAGTGTGGGAGCCGAACTCGATGCCGCCTTTGTGAAGCGCCCGGATCTCGCACCACGTCAGGCACTCCTTGTGCTTAAAAAGGCGCGGTCGGTTTCCGATAAAGGCGGTAGCCAGGAATACGGTCGCGCCGAAACCGTGCTGAGAAAGGACGGGAAAGGCCGCAGTCATGAAATCACCGAAACCGTCATCAAAGGTAAGCACCACCTGCCTTGCCCCGGGGGTGCCGCCGCATGTGCGGTTTGCAAGCCCCTCGCGGAGGGTTACGCCCCGGATGTTGTGATCCCGCAGCCACTGCATTTGCTGGGCGAAGACACCTGGATGGGTATGGACCCGGTAGTAGGGCGGCACATGTTCCTCATTTCCGGCCGAAACGCTATGATACATGAGGATCGTCAGCGCATCATCCTTCGATGCCGACGGGAAGATCCGCCGCACCGGCCGGACCACCCCCAGGGTTATGGAACGATCATAGTTCACAGGACCATTCATCTTGGTGTACGTGGCGTACTGGTGTCGCTACGCCCCCAATACCAAACCGTGAGCGGAACCACGTCAACTTCCCAGCGCTTCGCCTCCAGGTAGTCGCAAAATTGCTGAAATACGGCGGTTGGCCAATAGTAGGACTCCTCGATGTTGTCGACGCCGTGCAGCAGAAAAATTCCCACGCCTTCGTTGGCAATGGTTTCATCGACCCAACTTGCCGCGGTGTTGAAGGAAACCGCTCGGGATATCCCATAGCAAGGAACCTGATCAAGTGGCTGGGTGTCATGACCTATGACACCTCTAGCTGCCGTGGTGCGTGCCAACAACACCCCTTTATTTCTAACGGCTGCCAGCGCGGATGATGTGGTGTGATACCCCCCTTGAGGGTAGGCTAAAAAGTACGGCATTTGGTTGCGAGAAAATCCATATGCAAGCAGGGCTTCGCCGCAACCTTGAATGGCCGTCTCCGCGCTGGCCTGTGTTTCTAGATCCATCTGATTATGATCCATGGTGTGATTACTGATATCCCATCCATTCGTATAAAGAATCCGCAGTTCCGCTAGTGTCATGTAGCTTGAAGCGCCGATTCTATTCGCGATGACAAATGCCGTACCCGCAAAACCGTGGGCCTGCATGACCGGAAACGCGTTGGCTATCACGGAGCGATTACCGTCGTCAAAGGTCAGCACGATCATGGGTCTTGCGCGAGCTCCACTGGTGAACGTCACTTCGTCATACCACACCGTGCCGACTTGATTGGTCTCCCACTCGGCTCTAATCGCAACGTATTGCATGCGGTTAGTGAGGCAACCCCCGCCGTATTCAGCAAAACGTTGCCGATTGAAGGAAATGTTAAACCATTGATTCGTTGGCGGGTACCATAGCGTGGCAGCCACATAGCCTGCCGGAGGTGTGCTATAACCAAAAGAAAAATCAATCCTTTTCACCTGTATACTATCGGTCCGAACCCAAAGACCAACCGACCGGATGGTAGCAAAGTCACAATCTACCGATTTTTGTATTCTAGTGATATTCGTGGTATTGGTGACTCGCAGGGCATACTCACCCGCCAGGTGTTGACTAGGATCGAGAGCCTTACCGCCGCCGGAAATACTCCACACGCTGGTAGTCTCGAAATCATCAAGTGTTGTGACGGATTGAGTCGCCAATACATAGTGCGGATACAGCCACGGGGTAGCTTTGTAAAATCGTGACGGCGCCAGGCCCATCAGTGGATCGATTGCCGGCGTAACATGATTACCGGCTTGTATGTCGGCGATCCGACGCCAGTCCACCAGAATCGACACCGGTTCGTATTCTCGTACCCCGCACGACGCTCCTGTTACCGAAAGTTCGCAAAATTCCT
>CAYSHQ010000214.1:0-4539 GCA_964430835.1 uncultured Lentisphaerales bacterium | reverse complement strand
TTGCAAATGAGATTGTTGCGCATGGGAGGTGCGCGGAAAGCCGCTGGAACTTCGGCTTAAACCACCCGCTTTAGCGAGGGCCGACGATGTGGTTGCGCTGCGAGCCAATGAGAAATCCCCCCACAAATCCGGAGGCGCCAACCAATTTCAGACAGGATTAACAAGATTAAACAGGATGGCTCACGTCGACATCCTGCAAGATCCTGTTAATACTGAGGCGCTTTGCATGCGGGAGAACCTTCTGACAACATGGGTTGCCGGAGGCTGCCGCACGGTCACATCTTGCTATAGATGGGGCCGCCGCCACCTTCCGGTGCCGTCCATTGGATGTTTTGCAGAGGATCCTTGATTTGGCAAGTCTTGCAATGCAGGCAGTTGGAAAAATCGATATGGATCGCCTGCTGCTCCGGTGCCAGCACGTAGACCTGGGCCGGGCAGAAGCGGGTGCAGGGGGCGCCATATTGCTGGATGCAAAGCTTGCACTTGGCCGGATCGAGGATCTTCAGGTGCGACGGCTGATTTTCCTCGTGGTGCGTCTTGGAGAAAAAGAGATCCGAGAGCTTGTCCAGTTGCAGGGCCGCCGCGCTCGCGTCGGGTGCGGGGGGTGTCGGGCAGGGGCGCGCAGTGGCCATGGGTTGCATGGCGGCGGCATCCGTGCCAAAGGACATTTTCCCCGGAGGCAGGGCACCGCCGCTGATCACACTCGCACCGACCGCCAGCATGCCTGGCAGCAGCCCGTGGTGGAAGCAGGCGCGGACGTTACGGATCTGTGCGAGCTCCCTCCAAGGGCCAGAAGTATGCAGTTGCTGGGGGTATGGCTGCAAGGCCGCGGCGGAGAAGTCACCCTTCTGCCAGCAGGCGGCCAGCGCGTCGCCGGCGGCCAAGCCGGATTGCACAGCCAGATGAACACCCTTGAGGCGCAAAGAATTGCAGAGACCACCGGCATCGCCAACCAGAATGGCGCCATCCACGACGAGGCCGGGCGCGGAATGGAAGCCGCCTTCGGGGAGGACCTTGGCGCCGTATTCCAGCACCTTACCACCGGCGAGGAGCGGCTGGATGGCAGGGTGCTGCTTGAAGAGGCGGAAGAGGTCGTGCGGGTTGAGATTGGGGTTGCGGTAGTCGAGGGCGGTGACTAGGCCGATGGCCACCAGCGTGTCACTCAGCCGGTAGACAAAGCCGCCACCGTAGGTGCGGCTGTCCATCGGGTAGCCGAAGGTGTGGAGGATGGTGCCAGCGGTGCCCTGCTGCGCGGGCGTCTCGATCAACTCCTTGATCCCCACCGCGTAGGTCTGGGGGTTGTGCCCCTGCAGCTTGTGCCGCTGGATCAGTTTTTCCGCGAGGAGGCCACAGCCCCCTTCGCCGAGGATGACCAGACCGGCGCGGATCTCGGCGCCGGGCTGATAGACCGAGCGTTTCTGGCCGTCCTTGCCGACGCCCTTATCGCCCAGGCGCACGCCGATCACGCGGTCGCCCTGATAGAGCAGTTCCGTGGCGGGGAAGCCGCAGTAGATCTCGGCGCCAGCCTTTTCGCAGAGCGTTGCCAGGTAGCGGGTGACGGCGGCGAGCGAGAGGATCGGATACCCTTCGGCCTGCATAACCGGCGGGACCCACGGGACGCGCAGGGTGCCGGTGGGGGTTAGGTATTGAAAGCTCTCCTGCTTGACCGTAGCCAGTCGGGGGAGCGCGGTAAACTCCTCGAGCGAGAGCAGGTCTGCCAGCGACTCAGAGTCCACCACCGCGCCGGAGAGGGTATGGGCGCCGATGCTGGCGGCCTTGTCCAAGATCAGGATCGAGGGTGGCGGGCGCTGGGCGGTGGCCGGGTCTTCGCGCAGGCGTTTCAGCAGGCGGAGCACGGTGGCGAGTGTGGCGACGCCACAGCCTACACCGACAATATCAAAGGTTAGTTGTTCACGTTCCACGGTGCCATCTCCTTCCAGCAATTCTCATTATGGCATACGGCGGGTCCGGCGGCCCCGCCCTACCTGCCATAATCTGTCGGTCCCACAGTCATTGTGGCAGGACGGGGCTGGCGGAGCCAGGCTTGGCCAGCGCTGCGTCAGGTTTTTGCGTTGCAGTTTTCGAAGCATCTAACAGTTTTCCCGGTACCAGGCCCAACAGGGTGACAATCACAATGAGGACCACGCCCATGCCTGCCACCAACGGATTCAGCCGGACCGCGGGCCGTGCTTCCGGTGCCGCAAAGTATAACAGTCGCACGACGTTCAGGTAATAGTAGATTCCGATGGCGGTATTCACGGCGGCCACGACCACCAGCAGTACAAACCCGCCGCGCAACGCCTCGCTCAGCAGGAGGAACTTGCCGATGAAGCCGGCGAAGGGTGGGATACCAGCCATGGCAAACATGCTGGCGGCCAGCAGGAAAGCCGCCAGCGGGCTGCGGGCATGCAGCCCGGCCAGGTCGTCCAGCAGCACATTCTCGCCTTCACGGGAGACCTGGCAGATCACCAGAAAGGCCGTCAGGCTCATGGCCAGGAAACCGAAGATGTAGAACATGGACATGGCGAAACCGGCGGACTGCAGGGTTACCAGACCCAGCAGCACATAGCCGGCGTGCGCAATGCTGGAGTATCCCAGCATGCGCTTGATGTCCTTCTGTACCAGTGCGGCCAGGTTGCCGAAGCACATGGAGCCGATGGCCGCGATCGACAGGATCAGGCTTAAGGTGGTGTTGGCAGGATCGGTGCAGAGCAGGAACCGGATCAGCACAGCCACGGCGCCCACCTTGGGCACGGCTGCAATGAAAGCGGTGGTTTCATTGGAGGCACCCTGATAGACGTCCGGCGCCCAGAGGTGCATGGGGAAGGCAGCCAGCTTGAAAAGGAGCCCGGCCACCACCAGGACCATGGCAGCCAGCGCGGCCGGTTGCGCGGCCTGCAAGGCCAGCGCCGGCGCAATCTCCTGAAAGTAGGTCGACCCGGTCAGGCCGAAGAGGTAGCTCATGCCGAAGAGCAGGAAGCCAGTGGAGACCACGCCGAACATCACATACTTGGCGGCGGCTTCCATCTGGAGGTGCAACCCCGGGCGCTCCCGGCGCAACGGCACCAGTAGATAGAGGGCGTAGGAGGAGAGCTCCAGCGCAATGAAGAGCGTGATCAGCTCTACGCTGCTGACCAGCATGGTCAACCCCAGCGTACCGAGGAGCAGGAAGAAGAAGTATTCCGGCCGCACCTCCTCGCGGATGTCGCGCAGTCGGCTGCCCAGCAGGACCACCGCCGCCAGCCCGAGGGCGATGAAACATTTGAAGAGCTGCGAGAAGAGATCCACCCGGTAGGCGTGGCAGAAGAGCTCCGCGCTGGCCGTGACGGTGGCCAGGCATGCGCCCAGGTTACCCAGCGCGATGATCGCAGTCATGCACGCCGCGAGGCGGCTACGCCCCGTACCCAGGCTGATGGCAAAGACCACCAGGCTCCCCAGGATCAGGATCAATTCGGAGGCAAACGGCAACAAACTCATGGATGGGCTATCCCTTCGCTTACAACTTCAAGCCGGCTTGGTACTGCGCCAGCAGGTGCTGGACGCTGACATGGAACACGTTCAGGAACGGTTGCGGGGCAAAGCCGATCCAGAGCACCATGCCCGCCAGCAGGGCCAAGGTGACGCACTCCCGCGCGTTCAAGTCCTTCAGGTAGGCGGTGTCGGGGTTATGGGTACCGCCCCAGATAATGCGTTGCAGCATGCGCAGCATGTAGGCGGCGCTCAGGATCACGCCCGGAATGGCCAGCAACCCCCAGAGCGTGGCGTATTGAAAGCTGCCAACCAGAACCAGGAACTCACCAACAAAACTGTTAGTACCGGGGAAGGCCAGCGAGGAGAGACCGAAGATCGTGAGCGCGGTCACGTAGATCGGCATGACCTTGCCGATGCCGGTGGCCTTGGCGATTTCGCGGCTGTGGGTGCGCTCGTAGATCATGCCCACGCAGAGGAAGAGCGCGCCGGTGGTAATGCCGTGGTTGATCATCTGCAGCAGGCCGCCTTCGAGGCCGGCGGTATTCACCACAAAGATGCCGAGCGTGACAAACCCCATGTGCGCGACGCTGGAGTAGGCCACCAGGCGCTTCATGTCGCTCTGCGCCAACGCGCACAGGCCGCCGTAGATGATGCCGGCGATCGAGAGCGCCAGCACATAAGGGGCAAAAGTCTGTACGCCGATGGGGGTCATGGGTAAGCAGAACCGCAGGAAGCCATAGGTGCCCATCTTGAGCAGCACGCTGGCCAACACCACGCTACCGGCGGTCGGCGCTTCCACGTGGGCCGCCGGCAACCAGGTGTGGAACGGAAACATCGGCACCTTGATGGCAAAAGCTATAAAGAAGGCCAGGAAGACCCAGCACTGCAGCGAGGCCGTATACGGTTGCCCCATCAGACCCGGGATCGAGAAGGTGTGCGTGGGGCTCGCCAGGTAGAGGGCGATCATGGCCACCGGCAGCAGCACCGAACCGGCCAGCGTGTAGAGGAAGAATTTCACCGAGGCGTAGATCTTGCGTGGCCCGCCCCAGACGCCGATCAGCAGGAACA
>CAYSHQ010000213.1:0-4540 GCA_964430835.1 uncultured Lentisphaerales bacterium | reverse complement strand
TACACGCGCACGATTTTCCGGTTTGACGAGCGGTTCATCAACCGCATTCACCCGGCGATCGAGTGCGGCCGTTCGTTTGTCCGTCCGGAGTACCAGCGCGCCTACACATCGCTCCTATTGTTGTGGAAGGGGATTTCGGCCTTTATCGCCAAGCACCCGCGCTACCGGATCCTGTTTGGACCGGTCAGCATCACGAATGAGTACCGGGAAGCATCGCGCAATATGATCATGGAGGCCTTGTACCGGAACCGTATGGCTTCAGATCTGGCGGATCTGGTGAAGCCGCGTCGTCCGCCGCGGCCGCCGCGCACGGCGGAATGGAATCAGTTGGAGTACCGCGATTTGTTTGATGACATGGAACGGGTGTCCGGCTTCGTGGAGGATGTGGAGCCGGATCACAAGGGGATGCCGGTCTTGTTGCGGCAGTACCTTAAGCTGGGCGGTCGCCTGGTAGGTTTTAATGTGGACCCCGACTTCAGCTATGTGGTGGATGGGCTGATCCTTGTGGACCTGAAGAGTGCGGATCCCAAGATCCTGCGGCGCTATATGGGGGTTGACGAGGCGGACGCATATTTGCGGCATCACGGCTTGCTGGAGCGGCCGGTGGAAACGGTGACGAGCAGTGCGCCGCCGGCGGTGCGCAGTGTCTGACAGGGGGGGGACCGCGATGCAGGACAGACTGTTGGGTGCTGCAAGCCGGGTAATCCGGTTGGTCCGGCGGGGCCGCGGTGCGCTGTTGCTGATGGGCTGGCTTGCCGCCGGGGCGGCCGGGGCTGGCGTGGTGGAGGACCCGCTGCTGGACGAGATTGAGCAGGCCGGCTGGCGCTTGTTCCGGGACGAGATGCATCCGGTGACCGGGTTGATTCCGGATGCGTCGCGGGCCGACGGGAGCGCACGGGGGGCGGTGGCCAATGTCGCGGGGAGCGGTTTTGCGCTGGCAGCACTCTGTGTGGCGGACGAGCGGGGCTGGGAGCCGCGCACGCAGGCCGTGGCTCGGGCACGGCTCATGCTGGATTTTCTCGTGAACCGGGCACCGCACGAGCATGGGTTCCTCTATCATTTCCTAGACATGGCGAGCGGGGCGCGCGCCTGGGAGAGCGAAGCGTCGAGCATTGATACGGCGTTGCTGCTGTGCGGTGCCCTTACGGCCCGACAGCATTTTGACGACCCCGAGATCCGGCGGCTGGTGACAGAGCTTTATGAGCGGGTCGATTGGCCATGGATGTTGAATGGCCGGCAGACGCTGTGTCAGGGTTGGACCCCGGAAAAACAGTTCACGCGCTATCGCTGGGAAGGGTATGCCGAGCACATGGGGATGTATCTGCTCGGCCTGGGGTCGCCCACGCATGCGTTGCCCGCCGCTTGCTGGTCTGCCTGGCGACGGGAACCGGTCGGCACGCACGCGGGCTATACGTTTATTGAGAACCCGCCCCTGTTTGTACACCAGTATGCGCAGGCCTTTGTGGACTTCCGCGGTCGCCGTGACGCGTTCGCGGATTATTGGCGCAACTCGGTCTTCGCCACACTGGCGCAACGCCAGATGTGCGCTGCGCTCCAGCCCGAATTTCCGTGTTTTTCAAGCAATCTATGGGGAATTACCGCGTCGCAAGCAGCCGATGGGTACAAGGCCTGGGGCGGGCCACCGCGGACGGTCCTGACGAATGCGCTGGATGGTACGCTGGTCCCCTGCGCGCCGGGCGGGTCGATCCCGTTCGCTCCGCGCGAATGCCTGCAAGCGCTGCGCACGATGCGTACGCAGTTCGGGGCGCGCATCTGGCAAAAGTATGGGTTCGTGGATGCCTTCAATCCGCAGACCGGCTGGGTGGCGAGCGACGTGCTGGCCATTGATACCGGGATCATGGTGGTCATGGCGGAAAATGCCCGCAGCGGGCTGATCTGGGACCGGTTTCAGCGCAATCCGGAGATCTCGCTGGCGCTGGCACGCGCGGGCTTCCGGGCGCAAACAACGGAGGAGTACGCAGTCGCCACGAATACTAGCCTTTATACCACATTCCACCAGCGTTTTGATGCGCCGCGCGTGACCGTGGCCCGGCGTCTCCCCCGGCCGGAGGCGGAGTGGGCGTGGCAGCTGTTGGATACTTCCTCCCGCGAGAGTGTGTTTGACGGCGATGGGCTGGTGTGGCTGCGGTTCGCCTTTGCCTGGGATCCCACCAACTTGCACTTTCGTGCGGAGGTGGTCGATCCCGATGTGCGCAGTGAAATGCCGCCGCCCTTGATCTACAAGCAGGATTGCGTGGAGTTGTTTGTCAATCCGGCGAACACGGCCCTATGCTGGCATGGCACGAACGATATGCAGTTCGGTTTTGCGATTACCAATAAATGCTGGGAGTGGTTTGGGACCCGTCGCTTGGACGAGGTGCGCGTGGCTGTCACGACCCATGGCTATCGGGTGGAGGCGGCCATCCCCTGGGCTATGCTGGGCGTGTCGCCACGCCCAGGTTTGCAACTGGGGGTTTCCCCCGCGTTGAATAGTGTTTCGCGACTGGACGAACCAGCCATGCTGCTGAATTGGCGCTGGAAGAAACAGGCCGATGGCCGATTCCAGATCGGCAGCGTCGAACTGGAGTAGCTGAGATTGGCAACTACGCGGGGACGTGGTACTGTTCTGGCCACGCGCGGGTTGGCGCAGGATATAAGGGAAAGGTGACGGATATGCGGGCATGCAAGCATAACACACGGTTTGGTGCGAGCGGACGGATTACATTAAGCTTGCTGTACCTGCTGTTGCTGGCGGGTAGCCTGGCGCTGGTGGTGCCCTTCACCTTGTACCGAACGGCCATGGTCTCAAATGCCACGGACTATGAACGCTCAAGTTCGCTGACTCGGTTGCTATCGAGTCGTGCGGACCGTTTTTTGCGAGTCTTGGGCGGCTACTTCCCCTCCGGCCATCGCAGTTCGATTCGCCAGATGCGGAGCTTTTTCCCCTCTCTGCCTGCGGGATGGCAGAGTTGGGAGCAGATCGCGCGGGAACGCTCGCAGAGCGATGCCTGGGCCTTGGCGGAACTGGCCAAATTGGAGGACGACGACGTCCTGAAGCGCTATCGCGTGATGGCCCGGGATTATGGGGAATATGCCCGGACGTGCGATTTGCGCGAGGCTGTGCTGGCCTATGACCAGCGGTATGTCGGCGCGTTCCTGCGCAATAAATACGGTTCCATGGCTGCGCTTTGCCACGCCTGGGGCGTTTCACTGGAACGCTTTGCCACGATCGAGTCCGGCACGTGGAGCGGTGAGCCCATTGATGAACGTACCTATGTGCCGCTAGACACGGCTTATTACCGGGACTTGCTCGAGTTCCGTAAAGAATACCGCGATGGCAAGCATGCCGCGTACTTCCGCGATGATTCGTGCTCGGCGGACTTCCTGCGGCCGGCGGCGCTGGCGTATGTGTGGGAGGAATACGCTGCGCGGGTGATGAATATTACCAATTCCGCGCAGCTGCACCTCCTGCCGTTTCCTGTGCCGGTCAGTGCGCCCTCCGAGCAGCGCCAAGTGTGGCAGCAGTTTGTACAGGAAGGGTTTCCGCTGCGCCACATCGGCTTTATCACGACGCCGACACGCGGCTCGGACTTTGCCAAGTTCCTGGAGGGAAAATTCCACACCGTGGCGAATATGAACCGCGTCATGCATAGCGAGTATGCGGCCTGGAAGGATGTGGCGACGTGGACGGACGTCGAACTGGCCGGAGAGATTCCGCCGCCGCCGTACGGCCGGTTGTGGATGGAGTACGTTGGGACCAGAGTGCCGTTCGACGAGTGGATTCAGCGTGATACGCTGCCCGAGGTGGGGTTCCAGACCTTCGCGCTCAATAAATATGGCACCTTGCCGGGGGTGAACACCGCCTATGCGCTCGACTTGAAGCGCATTGAGGAGTTGCGGATTCCGTTCCGGGAGGCGTTGCTGGTGACGTTTCATGATCAGGAAAAAACACTGGTTTGGCAGCGCTTCAGTACCGGCTACCAGGCGATCGGTAATTTCTTGTATCTGAGCGGGCGCGCGGTGACCATGCTGGTGATCTTGCTGATCCTTTCCTTCCTGGTGCACCTGACGGTCCACTCGTGGGCTGGCTATGTGCTGGCAGGCCGACACGTGTCGATGTTCCGCAAAATAGCCGTGTTCGGCCTGTCTGCGCTGGCCTTCCCGGCTGCCGTGCTCGTGCTGCCTGACTTCCTTCGGGTGCAGGAGTTGGGGGTGGCGAATACCTTAGGCGCTCTGTCCCTGCCGCTGGTGGCGAGTGTGCTCTCGGTGCTTCTGTTGCAGCGGCAGTTCCGCCGATTTCCGCCGGAGATGCTGGCGGAGGTGGCCGCCACGAAGGGCGTTGCCGGTATGCGGGTGTTCTTGCGTCGGGGGGTGCCGCAGGCTAAGGGCGTGCTCATCTGCGGTATCCTAGGGGCGGTCATCGCAGCGCATCATGGCTGGGAGTGGTCGCTCGTGGTTGCCCGTGACCCGGCGATCTGGACCATGGCGGCCTGGACCAATCAGTTTACGGTTTCGGCTGCCAACCAAACGATCACGGCGT
>CAYSHQ010000212.1:0-4542 GCA_964430835.1 uncultured Lentisphaerales bacterium | reverse complement strand
ATCTGCTGCGCCCGTCGTTCGATCCGGCGGCCAACTTCTTTGATCTGGGCGGCAACTCATTCAGCGCCATTCAGGCCATGCGCGAACTCTCCGCCACCTTGCAGCGCCCCTTGCCCGTCGTGACGCTCTTCCAGTTTCCGACCGCCGCCGCACTGGCCGCGGCCGTGCAAACCCACGGAGAGGAAGCGGCCGCTGATTCCGAGGCCGACACCCACCGCATCGAGCAGCGCAAGGCCACCCTACGCCAGAAGCATCGACCATAATGCGCCAGACGCCACAGGCGTCCACCGGACTACCCGAAAGTCACCCCCATGTCCCGCGCCTCACCAGCCCAAAGTGACGGGCAGCGGCTCTAGTGTTACCGGTCATGGGGCTTATCCGTTACGGGCTCTCCGGCGGACTCGCTGCGTCCGGCGGACTTTGCGTCGTCCGAAGCAGCGGGAAGCCGCATGAAGGTGGCGAGTTTGTCGCGCAGGATCGTATCGAACCGGAGCTTGTCGTCGGGGTAGAGCGAGATCAGGCGTTTGCCAGCATGCATATAGAGGTCTTGTTTCAGGTACATACCGGCCTTATAGCGCGGGGTATCCATACCCCAGTATTCGATATAGACGTCGTATTCGGGCAGGTAAAAGTCCGGGCGGATTTGGAACCCCTCGATGATGCGCAAGCGCGCATCATAGCGGTAGGCAATCCGGTTGGCGGCCAGCCATTCGGCGATCCGGCGTTCGCCATCGGACTGCACCAGCGTACCGTCCAAGGTACGAATCTGTTTCTGGTCCTCGATTTTCGTCTCGGTATTGCGCCGCTCGGTGCAGGTTTCATCGAAACACGGATCGCAGAGCGTGCGCTGGAAAAATCGCTGACTGCGGGCATACTCGTCCGGTTCCACCGCGCGTCCGCAGCGACGACAGGCCCGGACGGTTTGCCGGGCGGCTATTTCCAGGGCGATCTTGATGGCGCGTCCGGCTGCCAGGACACTGCGCTTTACGTAGTCCAGCTCAGCGGGGTTCCGGTGCATATCGCGCAGGGCAGGAAACGCTTTTTCTGCGGCCACGCCGAACGTGCCGATGGCCTTGGCCGCATACTGCCGCACCTGCGGATGGGCATCGGCCAGCAGCGGCAGCAGCGTATCCACGGCGCGTTGCGCATCCACCACCCCCGCCAGCTTCCCCAGCGCCGAAGCCGCGAGCCGCCGCACCAGCGGTGAAGGCGAGGCACAAAAATCAGCCAGTTCGGCGCAAGCCCCAGCCTCCGCGCTCTCGCCCAGCGCCTTTACGCGCGCCGCCAGGGTCCGTTCGGTTTCGTAGCGCATGCCCACCCCCTGTCCGTTCTCGACGACTCGTTTCGTCGGACCGACTCCACTTCGTCTGCATCTGCCGACTGTAGGGAGTCCACCGGACGACCCGAAAGTCACCCCCATGTCCCGCGGCTCACCTCGTGGCCGGGCCGGGGGCCACGCGCGTTTCGAGCCAGCGTTCCACGCCGGGCAGGTGCTGGCGCAGCGCCAGGGCGCAGAGGATCCCGAGCGCCGCCCCCACCGCAGTGTCAGCCACAAAATGCTGCAGCGCGCACACCCGAGCAGATGCCATCAGCACCACCCACGCCACGCAGAACGGCCGCAGCCGCGGAAACATAAACCAAAGCAGCGTGGCCACCACCGCCGCGTCCGCCGTATGGCCGGATGGGAAGGAGTGGCATTTGCTACGAAAGTCAAAGAACTCAAATTCGCCGGCCAGAGGGCGGTTCGGGCGCCAGCGGCCAAAGCCGATCTTCAGCAGACGCACCACCACCGCTGCCAGCGCTTCCGCGAGCAGGAGCCAGAGGCAGGCCTGCCACAACCGGCGCCCGCGCCGCGTCCGCCATGTCCACCCCAGCAGAATTGCCGCGGCCAGCGCGTACCCACAACTCTCCCCCAGCAGGCTGATGCCATCCGCGATCGTATGCACCGGCTTGGGCAACTCTGCCTGCACGGCCTGTGTCACGCGCGGGTCCAACCCCAGCAACCCCGCGGTGGCCAGGACCGCCAGCACCCCGAGCAACACCAGCAAAGCCGGTGAGCGCCAGAACGGTGTCCCGCTCATGGTGCGGCGTCCTCCCGCCGGTACAGGATCACCCGCACCCGCTTGCCGCGCGAATAGTTCAGCCCCTCTTCCGCCGCCACCTCCCGCACCCGCAGGCCAGCCTGCGCGGCCGCCTCCAGGAACCGTTCGCGATGTTGCTGTTTGGCGGACAAAGCCAGCGACTTGGTTCCGCGCTGCCAGATCGCCTCGCTCACCGGCAACAGCCGCGGCAAAGCGGCCGGTGCATCCTGGATCAGCACCACGGCGGCTGGATTCTGCTGCAACGCCCGCACGGCACACGCCACGCCACCGGTCAGCACCGTCTGCGAGCCAAAGGCAAAGGCCACACTGGGCTCCGTGTAACCGACCGAGACCACACACGCCGGCTGGGCTGATGTTTCCCGCGCCACCATGGCCGCCACGCGCCGCGTCAACCAGAAGTCATCCAACCGCGGCACCACGCACGTCAGCAAGAGCGGAAAGAAGCCGAGTGCAAAGCCGGCCGCCACCAGGACGGCCGCCACCCGCTGGCGCCGCAGCCACCATCCGCACACTGCGGCCATACCAGCCACCAGCCCCGCCACAGCCGCGGCCGGCAGCCACGCCCACCCCAGCAAGCGCGCCGCCAGCAGTGGGCCCACGATAAAACCGGCCGCCGCCACAAACCAGACCACGTCCGTGAGGCGGCAGCTCACCTGCCACAGGCGCCCTCCCCACCCGCCACCCGCCGCCACCGGCACCCCGGTCCACCCGCGTACGGCCAGGAACGCCAGCACCGGATAGAGCGGCAGCACATAATGCGGCAACTTGGTTGGGGCCAGTTCAAACACCAGCCACGCCGGGAGCAGCCACGCCAGCAGAAAACGCGCCACGCGGTCCTCCCGCCGCACCTGCCATGCGCGACCCAGCCCGCGCCAAGCCAGCGGAAAGAGCGGCCAGAAGAGAAACCCGGCCGCCGCCAGATACGCACCCGCCGGCGCGCCATGACTCTCCTGCGCCCCCTGCACCTTGGTCAGGAAGTCCTTGCCCACCGACTCCTGCAGAAAATTCGTTTTGCTCTGGATCGCCATCAACCACGGCAGCACCATCAGCATGAGCAGCGGAATCCCCAAGGCCGGGCGCAGCGCACGCAACCAGCGGACATCGCGCTCGTACAGGCAGAGCGCCGGCACCGTCAGGCCAACGATCAACGGCGTCAGCGGCCCCTTCACCAGGATCCCGGCCCCGAGCGCCACCCAGAACCCCAGGGCGGCCACGAGAGAGGCGCGCCCCTCCCCGCCGAGGTAGATCCGCGCCAGGCAGAGTTGCGCAGCGCAGACCGTGGCCAGCAACATGGCGTCGGTCGTGGCGGCATGCGCCACGCCCACCAGCAGGGGACAGGCGGCAAACGCCAACGCCGGCAGCAGCGGCGCTTCCGGGGAGAGGCGGCGTGCCAGGGCATACACACACCAAACCGCCAGCAGCACACCCGCCACCGAAACCAAGCGGTACGACCAGATCTCGTGCTTGAGCCCCGTCAGGTGCACGCTGAGCGTATGCAGCCAGTAGATGCCCGCCGGCTTCTTGTTGCGCGGCTCCGCCAAAAACCGGATTTGCACGTAGTCGCCCGACTCCACCATCTGCCTGGAAGCCTGGGCATACCGCGCCTCATCGCGATCCGTCACCGGGATGGTTCGCATCCCCGGCAGCGCCAGCGCCAGCACCAGCAGCGTCAATACCGCCAGCGCCGCCAGCGGACGCAGCGTGCGCACCATATCAACCATCGCCATAACCAAGGCTTTCCGGGTTCGCATGCGGCCAGCAGCCCATCTGCCGGTTGCGCGCCTGATGATATCGCGATGCCTGGCGCTTGTCATGGGCAATAGTCAGACTGACTTTGTTCTGGCGTTTCGCCGGTCGCAGGGCAATAATTCGCGACGCACCTACCAGAAAGGGAATACCATGGGCGGATTTTTTGGCGTCGCATCAAAGACCGATTGTGTAACGGACCTCTTCTACGGCACGGACTATCACTCGCACCTGGGCACACGGCGCGGAGGGCTGGCCGTGTCTGACGGTGATGGCCCCACCCGTTTTATTCACGACATCACCAATGCGCAGTTCCGCTCCAAGTTCGAGCACGACATCCACCGCATGCGAGGGACGCAGGGGATCGGCATCATCAGCGACTACGAGGACCAACCGCTGATTATCGGCTCGCACCTCGGCACGTATGCCATTGTCACGGTGGGCGTGATCCAGAACATCCCGGCCCTGACCCAGGCGGCCTTCGGCAAGCGTGCCACGCACTTTTCGGAGATGAGCGGCGGGAAGATCAACCCGACCGAGCTCGTGGCGACGCTGATCAACCAGGAGTCCTCGTTCGCCAAGGGGCTCCACAGCGCGCAGGCGCAGATCGAGGGGTCCTGTTCGATCCTGCTGCTGGCACCGGACGGGATCTACGCGGCGCGCGACCGCCTCGGGCGCACGCCGATCGTGATCG
>CAYSHQ010000211.1:0-4574 GCA_964430835.1 uncultured Lentisphaerales bacterium | reverse complement strand
GGTGAAATCCGGCCTGAACCCCGAACCCTGAACCCTTCCCTCCTGAGTAGTTACAAAAAAAAGTCACCCGACACATTGGAGTGTCGGGCGCGAGCTGATTGGTCAGAAGAGCAGGATTTGTTTGCCAGAGGCGTAATCCTATACGCTCAACCAACCTCGAGTTCTGATATATACTAAAGCACTGTGCGTGCCAGTTGTGGTGGCGTGCTGGCGTAACAGGAAAAGAATCGCCAATCATGGCCGTGGCTGTCGATGGCCCCTTGGCGCAGCACTTTCTGGCGCGCTTTGCTAGCTTTGCGACTGTCTCGTGTGTCCCAAGTGTCTCGTGTGTCAGACACAATACACATTGTGAGACGCTGCGAGGCGGTAGGAGTTACTGCGCATGTATGGCAAGCGGTTGCTGAGACGCGGCAGCTCGGCGGGAGTCTCACCCTCCCATGCGGTTATCCGCCTGAACCATGAACCCTGCCCCCCGACCCCTGAGCCGCTTCTTCCTGCCTTCTTCCTGCATCGTTGCGTCAATCCGCTTGTATGTGGCTTACCGGGCGTCGGTTTGCTATAAAAGAGGGTGCACGGCGCAAAGCAGGGGAGGCAGATATGGCCAGGCGGATTGAGACCATCGGCGAACAGGATGTGCAGGAAGTGGCGGATCTCTTCGCCGGCATTGCGGATCGCCGGGAAATGTACCAGTTGCTGCGCGAGATCATGACCACGGCAGAGCTGTACGACCTGGCGTTACGCTGGCGGCTGTTGCAGCGCTTACATGCTGGGGACTCGCAGCGCCACATCGCGGCCGAGCTGAAGGTCAGCCTCTGCAAGATCACGCGGGGCTCACGCATCCTCAAGCAGCCCAAGGGCATGGTGCGCAAGATGCTGGAGCGGCGTCCGGCGAGTAAGGGGGGCGTGGCGAAATCATGAGTGGTATTGTAAACAGCGCCATTCGCGCGCAACTCGCCAACGCTTCCTGGATCCGGCGTATGTTCGAGACCGGCCTCGAGCGCAAGCAGCGGCTGGGTGCGGGGCGGGTCTTCGATTTCAGCCTGGGGGGTCCGGTCGTGCCGCCGCCGGCGGCCGTGGCCGATGTTTTGCGGGAGCTGGCGGTGCGTACGGCCCGGCCGTTGGGGTTGGGGTATGTGCCGAATGCCGGAATCCCCTCGCTGCGAGCCAAGCTGGCGCGTAAGCTGGCCACGGAGCAGCAGACCGAGCTGGAACCCCGGCATCTACTGGTGACCTGCGGGGCCGCCGGCGCGCTGACCGCGTTCTTCCGCGCCGTGCTGGAACCCGGCGACGAGATTGTCTGCCCGGCCCCCTATTTTGTGGAGTATGGCTCGTATTGCGGCCACTTTGGCGGGGTGTTGCGCCCGGTGCCGTCGTTACCACCGGATTTTCAGCCCGACCTGGCGAAGCTAGAGCAGGCGATTACACCGCAGACACGCGTGTTGCTGATCAACTCGCCCAATAACCCCACGGGGTGCGTGTATGGGGCGGCGACCATGCAGGCGCTGGGGGCGCTGCTGGCGCGGCAGAATGCCGGACGCGCGCGCCCCATCTTCCTGGTGTCGGATGAGCCCTACCGCTTTCTGGCCTATGATGGCGTGGCGGTGCCCCCGGTGCTACCGCTTTCGCCATACAGCGTGGTGGTGGGGTCGTTCTCCAAGAGCCTTTCGTTGGCAGGCGAACGCGTGGGGTACCTCACCGTCAACCCCGCCATGCCCGAAGCGGCCCTGCTGCTGGATGCCGTGATCATGACTAACCGAACGCTGGGCTTTGTGAATGCGCCGGTGCTGGGACAGGCGCTGGCCGAGGCACTGCTGGATAGCGGCGTGGATCTCGCCGTCTACGATCGCCGACGGCATGCCATGGCGCAAGTGCTGCAGGCGGCCGGCATTGCGGCGGCCCTGCCACAGGGGGCGTTCTACTTCTTCCCCGCCGCACCGGGGGGCGATGATCTGGCCTTTGTGCAGGAGTTGCTGACGGAGAATATCCTGGCCGTGCCAGGCACCGGCTTTGGCTTTCCGGGCTATTTCCGGCTGACGTTCTGTGTGGAAGAGTCCGTGATTCAGCGTGCCGCGCCGGGTTTCCGGCAGGCCGTGGCTAGGATGGCAATCGGAAAGGGGTTGGCAGCATGCGAGCCAAATGGATCGCGCGGGTGATGGCGGGCGGAGTGTTGGTGGCCACGGTGCTGGCGGCGGAAGAGAAGCCCGCGCGTGCCGGTAACCTGCAGGCCGTCAGCGCCTGGACACAGGCCGAGCAGAAACGACACGCTGGCCAAACCAATATCTGGATTGCTAACGGCGTAGTGGCGGACCGCACGGCGCGTACGGTGACGGTGGTGGCCGAGGCCACCGGCCTGGCGGAGGGTGGCATTGTGGAGTTCCTTTCGGTCGGCGCGAAGAGCGAGAAGGATTATGAGTCGCTGACTGTGGCGCTGGCGAGCGCGGGCGATATCTGTCACGGCCTGGAGTTTCTCGGTCTGCCGCGGGGCCGACCGGTGCAACCGGCCCGCTGCCAGTTCTGGCCCAAGGGAGAGCGGGTGCGGGTCACCATCCGGCAGTTGGGAAAGGATGAGAAAGCGGCGCGACCGCTGGCGACCTGCATGCGGGATAAACGCGAGAAACCGGTTGCGGCTGAGAGTTTCGTCTATGTGGGCTCGTCTTGGACCGGTGAGCTCTGTCAGGCGGATCAAGTTGCGCCCGGGGCCTGGATCTCCACCTACAATGAGCCTTCCGTGGTCCTGGATGTGCCGACCCTCGCGCCGCAGGGCGAAGTGTATGGCAGCCTGGTGGTGGCAGAGGCGGGGCGGTTTGAACGCGGGACGCTGCTGCTGTTGACACTGACGCCGGATTGCCTCTCCAACGGCGTACCGCGCGTGGTGGATTTCGCCCTCACGGTGCGGGCGGAGACGACCAATGCCACGCTGGCGACGCTGCGCGCGGTTACGCAGGGGACGGAGCAAGGGCTGGAGCCGGCTACGAATGACCTTAAGGGGGCCTTTGAGCGCCTGGCCGCGCTGGCCCGGACCGGTCGCGATCCGTTTGTGAAGCTTACGCTGGATGAGACCCTCGCGGCCGGCATGGTGCGGGAGCTGGCGCGGGTGCTCAACATGGTGGAGGGCTCAGGTGGGGTGCGCATCGAGGCGCCGCCAGCGGGGCAGCCGTATTACAAGGCTTTCCTGCCGGATGAGCGCTGGCGCAAGCGTCTGGACCGCCCCTCCCAACCCTGGGAGGTGCGCGTGGTACGTACCCCGCAGGGGGGGTGGCGCTGTACGCTGGTGCAGATCCTGGAAGATTGGAGCAAGGAGGGGCAGTTGACGCCGGACCTGACGCCCACGGAGTTCCCGTTCGACCGGCCGGAGGAATTTCTGCCCAAGATCGAAGCGCTGATTGCCGCCCAAACCGCTGAGGTGAAAGAGAGACTGGCTAAGTCGGGCAAGTCGAAGCAAATGGATTACATGGAGCCGTTGCTGACCCTGAAGCGCATCAACACGCTCTTCGTCTTTACACCGCCGGATGCGCCACTAGGGGCCTTCCTGCCGGTGGTGCGAGCAGTGCAGGCGCGGCTGCCGCAGGTCTATATCTTCGTGGAATGAGCGTGAAACGATCTCCTCTCTTTGATCAGGCCCTGGCGCGCGGGCTGCCGCCGGAGGGCGTGCTGCTGGTGGTGGAGGTGGCGACGCAGCGCCTGCAAGTCTGCACGCGGCGTGGCGTGTGGCGGGTCTTCCGCATCTCCACAGCTGCTCGCGGGGTGGGCAGTACGGCCGGGTCGCATGCCACGCCGCCGGGGTGGCATCGTGTGGCGCACTGGCTCGGCGCGGGCGCGCCCCTGGGGCAGGTCTTCCGTTCGCGCCGCCGCACGCGCCGCGTCCTGCCACCCGCGGCCTGGCGCAGTCCGGATGGCGAGGACCTGATCCTGACGCGCATTCTCCGGTTGGCAGGGCTGGAGCCGGGCGTGAACCAGGGGGCGGGCGTAGACAGCTTGGCGCGCTTCATCTATATTCACGGCACCAATCACGAGCAGTGGCTGGGTAAGCCGGTCTCGCATGGCTGCATCCGTCTGGGGAATCGCGAGCTGGCGGCGCTCTTCGCTTTTACCAAGGGACGCAAGACCTGGTGTTGGATCGGCAAACAGGAGCAGCAAAATGTCACAGATTGAACTGATTGCGCGCGGCGTCTGCGTGGTGCAGGGGCAGGTTTTGCTTTGTCAGTCGCGCAAGGCGGGGAATACCTACCTGCCTGGCGGGCACATTGAATTTCGTGAACAGGCGCGAGTGGCGCTGGAGCGTGAGATCGACGAGGAGCTGGGACTGCCGTCCACGGCGGGGCGTTTCCTGGGTGCGGTGGAGCATACGTTTGTGCAGAAGGGGAAGAGCAAGGCCGAGGTGAACCTGCTCTTTGCCTTGCGCATTCCCGGGCTGACACCGGCCACGCCGCCGCCGGCCTGTGAGGCGTGGATCACCTTCTGCTGGGCGCCGCTCGGCAAGCTGGGCGCGGTGCGCCTGGAACCGGCGGTTCTGGTGCGCGCCCTGCCGCGCTGGTGGAAAACGCGGCAGGCCGGCTTCGCCAGCACCGGAGGGT
>CAYSHQ010000210.1:0-4575 GCA_964430835.1 uncultured Lentisphaerales bacterium | reverse complement strand
CATCGCCATCGGCGGCTGGGTGGCGGCTATCGGCGGCGTCACCGCCGATACCCGCCGCCTCCTGCTGGAAAAATGCGTAGAAGCCGCGCGCACCTCAGACGTCAACTGCCCCGATCCGGACGCGTCGGCCAAGATGCGCGCCGCCATTCACGCCGCCGCCGAACAAGGAGAGACCCTGGGCGGGTATCGGCAGTGACGCCGCCGATGGCCGCCACCCAGCCGCCGATGGCGATGCCGAAGGTCTGCAGGTAGGCGCGGCAGAGCGCGCCAACCGCCACGCGGGCCGCGGTTTCACGGGCTGAGGCGCGTTCCAGCGCCAGCCGCAGGTCGTCATACCCATATTTGATCGCAGCCGACAGGTCGGCGTGGCCGGGGCGGGGGATGGTAAACGGCGGAACGTCCTTGCCCTGCCAGTTGGCGTGATCCTTGTTATTGATCAGGAGGGCCACGGGGGCACCGGTGGTGCGCCCTTCCATGACGCCGCCCAGGATCTGGGCGCCATCCTGCTCAATGGCCATGCGGCCGCCGGAGCCGGTGCCACGCTGGCGTCGGCCGAGATCAGCGGCGATCAGTTCGGGTGTGACAGGGAGCCCGGCCGGCAACCCTTCCAATATGGCCGTTAGTGCAGGGCCATGCGATTCGCCGGAGGTAAGAAAGCGCAAGTTCATGGGAAGTCCTTATGCGGTTATACGGGTTCGATCAGGCTTGCGATCAGGTCGGCATATGTATAGACGCTGGTTGTCAGTGGTTTCATGGCGTGCGCAGTGCCGTGAGTGTTTCGCCAAAAGCGGGGAACGATTCGTGCATGATCTCGGCGCCCTCGACCACGACCGGCGCGCGGCTGGCCAGGCCGGCCACAGCGCAGGACATCGCGATGCGGTGGTCGCCGTGGGGTTGGACCGTGCCGCCGGCTACCGGGCCGCCGGTGATGCGGAAGCCGTCCGGGAGCGGTTCGATGGCTACGCCAATGGCCTGCAGTTCATGGGCGACGGCCGCGATGCGGTCGCTCTCCTTGTGGCGCAGCTCCTCGGCTTCGCGCACGAGGGTGACCCCCTCGGCGCAGGCGGCGGCCACGGCAAAGACGGGGAATTCATCGATCATACGCACGACCAGGTCGCCCGAGACCTGCGTGGCGTGCAGTGCGCTGTGGCGGACGCGCAGGTCACCGACCGGTTCGCCGGACCAGTCGCGCGGGTTGGAGATCTGGATGTCCGCCCCCATGGCGCAGAGGGCGTCGAGCAGGCCGGTGCGGGTGGGGTTCAGGCCGACGTCGCGCAGGAAGATCTCCGAACCGGGGGTGATGAGGGCCGCCACGATCAGAAAGGCGGCCGCAGACATGTCGCCGGCCAGATGCAAACGCAGGGGCCATAACGGTTCGGTGGGCGGGTGGATCGTAACGGTATGGCCTGGGCCGGTTGTTACGCGTACGCCCATGGCGCCGAGCATACGCTCGGTGTGGTCGCGTGAGGGGCCGGGTTCCCGGATGGTCACCGGGCTATCGGCGCCCAGCGCGGCCAACAGCAGGCAGGATTTAACCTGCGCGCTGGCGACTGGCAGGGTGTAGTCCATGGTACGCAGTGGTTGATCCGGCAGGCGGCCGTGCAGCACCAGTGGGGCACCGCCATGGGTGGCAGGTGTAATTTCGACCCCCATGCGGCGCAGCGGATCCACAATCCGGTTCATGGGGCGGCGGCGCAGGCCGGCCGAGCCGTCCAGCGTGGCGGGAATGCCGGTGGCGGCCACGGCACCGGCGAGCAGGCGGATGGTGGTGGCGGAGTTGCGGCAGTCCAGCGGCGCGGCCGGGGGGCGCCAGCCGTAGAGGCCGGTGCCACAGATCGTTAGTTGCTGCTCTTTGACCTGCCACGCCACGCCGAGGCCGGTCAGGGCATCGAGCATGGCGCGGGTGACGCCGGAGATGAGAAAGCGGTCAATGACGCTTTCGCCCAGGGCCAGCGCGGCAAAGAGTGCGGCGCGGTGCGAAAGCGACTTGTCGCCGGGCACCACGGCTGTACCACGGAGCGGACCACCGGATTGAATCGTAAGCTGCATAACGGTTCCACCTGCATCAGAAATGGCGCCTATCATACCGTGGCGACGCGGCGGCGTCCATCCTGCACCGCATGGGTGTGATCTTTCGGTTGGCAAGAGGCGCCAGATATGCCAAGATCACCCCCCATTGCGCCCCGTACGGGGGGCGCTGCTGAGTAGTAAAGTAGGCAGCAGGTAGCGGCCGGGCTTCCGGCGCAGGCTGCGGGATGAGCGTGGAAAAGGCCGATTCTGCTGGGAATTCCAGCAGCACGCAGATTGGGTGGGCGCGAAAGCGGAGCTGGCACGTTTCTTGCTAATTTGCGCATGTCACGATGGCGGAATAACGAAGGGGGATTCAAATGGCAAAAGAAGAACCGGTTCAGGACATGGATGTGATTCTGAAGTACAAGGACGCACACACGCGCATCCTGGGCGAGATCGGCAAGGTCATTGTCGGTCAGACCAAGGTGATCGATGATGTGCTCATGGCACTATTTTGCGATTCGCACATTCTGCTGCTGGGTGTGCCGGGGTTGGCCAAAACCCTGCTGATCGCCACCCTGGCGAAGGTGTTGAAACTTAACTTCAAGCGTGTCCAGTTCACGCCGGACCTGCTGCCGGGTGACATTACGGGCTCGGAGATCATCGAGGAGGATGCGACGACCGGTCGGCGCTCCTTCCGCTTTATTCCGGGGCCGGTGTTCACCAACCTGTTGCTGGCCGACGAAATCAACCGTACGCCGCCGAAGACGCAGGCGGCGCTGCTGCAGGCCATGCAGGAGCGGGAAGTGACGGCCGGGCGCGAGACCATTGCGCTGGAGCGCCCCTTCCTAGTGATGGCCACGCAGAACCCGCTGGAGCAGGAGGGGACCTATCCGCTGCCCGAGGCGCAGATGGACCGCTTCATGTTCAACACCTTCGTGGACTACCCGACCAACGCGGAGTTGGAGGACATCGTGATCAACACCACCAGCGGCACCACGCCGACGGTGAATGGCGTGCTGAACAAGGACGAGATCCTGCAGCTCCAGAAGATGGTGCGGCGCGTGCCGATTGCGCGCCCCGTGGTGAACTACGCCGTGCGCCTCTCCGCCGCCTCGCGCCCGAAAGACGCCGGCGCGCCAGACTTCGTAAAGGAATACCTGAGCTGGGGTGCGGGGCCGCGCGCCGCGCAGTACCTGGCCCTGGGCGCCAAGGCCCACGCCGTGCTCAATGGCCGCGCTTATGCCTCCATCGAGGATGTTAAGGCCGTGGCCGTGAGCGTGTTGCGCCATCGTATCGCGCTGAACTTCAACGCCATGGCGGAACGGTTGGACAACGTGTCGATCATCGAGAAACTGCTCGCGACGATCCCGGCGGAGAGCAAGTAAAAGGGCTCCCATGAGTGCCGCAGCGTCATCAGGCATGAAGATTGACCCGCGCCTTCTGCAGTCGCTGAAGGGGGTGCACCTGCGCTCCCAGATGCTGGTGCGCGGGATGTACAACAACCGGCATCGCACCGCCGACTTTGGTTCCTCGACGGAGTTCATCGACCACCGCGAGTACCAGAAGGGCGATGCGATCCGGTCGATTGACTGGCGCGTGTTCGCACGCACGGACCGGCACTACGTCAAGCGGCACGAGATGGAGGCGAACATGCGCGTCCACCTGCTGCTGGACACCTCCGACTCCATGCGCGTCCCCCCGCCGGACGGGCTCCCCTCCAAGCTGGACCTGGCGGCGGCGATCACGGGGGCGATCGCCACCATGGTGGTCGCGCAGCAGGACTCGGCGGGGCTCTGCCTGATCGGGGACAAGATCGAGGAGCGCATCCCGGCGCGGCAGGGGATGAACCACCTGGCGCAGCTCTTCCAGCACCTGGGGGCCCCGCGCGGCTCCGGGGGCGGGGAGTTCGGCGCGCAGCTCGCCCACCTCGGCGGCCACGTGCAGTCACGCGGCATGGTCTTCGCGATCACCGACGCGCTGGACGAGCCGGAACCGTTGTACCGCTCGCTGCGCAGCATGGTGGCGCGCCAGAATGACGTCACCCTGTTGCAGGTCATGGACCGCAACGAGATGGAGTTCCCCTTCACCCGCATGACCGAGTTCCGGCACCCGGAGACCGGGGTCAAGCTGGCCGCCAACCCGACCGATGTGCGCGACCGCTACCTGCAGCGCCTGCGCGAGCACCAGGCGACCCTGCAAACCTTCTGCCGCAAGGCGCGGATTGACTATGTGCCGGTACAGAACAATGCGGATCTGGTGGTCCTGTTGCGGTCGCATTTCCTGCGCCGCCTGATGCGGAGGATCGGCTGATGTTGTACCCCATGATGCTCCTGGGGCTGCTGGGACTGGGCATCCCGGTGGTGATCCACCTGATCAACCGGCGGCGCATGAAGCCGCAGGTCCTCTCGACCCTGCGCTTCCTGGACGCGCAGGACGTCACCAACGCCTTCGCCCCGGTCCCGCGCGACTGGATCCAGCTGCTGCTGCGCCTGCTGCTGCTGACGGCCCTTGTGCTGCTGATGGCCCGGCTGACCCGCCCCGGCACCGAGACCGGACCGCGCA
>CAYSHQ010000209.1:0-4577 GCA_964430835.1 uncultured Lentisphaerales bacterium | reverse complement strand
GATCTGGCCGGTGACGGCGGCGGAGATCAGGGCCGTGCGGCGCTCCTGCAGAAGGGAAATGGACGTTTCGCATTCTGCCGACATTGCGCGGAACTCCAAGTCCATGGCCTCAATTCTTGAACAGATAGCGATCGCTTCTTCGAGAGGAGGCAGCGGAACGTGAATGTTTCTAAACTCCTCCCAGTACAATCTGAGTCGAAAATCAGTTACGCCACGTGAATGACGGCGCATTTGCTCGATAGCCTGTGGCGTGCGCAACAAATGTTCAATGTAGGTAGTTGCCATGGGAATCTGTGGACGGGCTACTACATATGCCGGGCTAACCATGCCTGGAACCGTCACTGTGCCAAATGCGCCCTGCCAAGCTCGCATCATGTTGTAGACGAGCCAGCCTGCATAAGGTGGCGCTTCAGGAAATAACCATGGTGAAGGCGGCGGTTTTTCGGGAATCCAGTTGCACATCTGCCGAAAGGCGGTATGCTGTGTCGCTGACATGAATGGTCTTATTAATCCAAGTGGTATGGCAGATGCGGAGCTGGCTCCGGTCTTCGCCAGTATTGTGCGTTATGTCCTGGCCTTCGGAGTGGCGTTGTTGGGCGCGCTGGCGTTGACGCCCCTGGTGCGCAGCCTGGCCGTCCGGATTGGCATGATGGACCACCCGGGCGAGCGCCGGATCCATGTCCAACCCACGCCGCGCGGGGGGGGGTTGGCGATCTTTGCCGTCTTCCACCTGACGATCTTCTTCCTGTTTGGGTGGAACGCGGGGGGGTTTGGCCCGGACTTTCCCAGCGGGTGGTGGCCACTATTTCTGGGCGTCTCGGCGTTCCTGGCGGCTATCGGGGTGGTGGATGATGTTTTCAGCTTGAAGCCCTGGCTCAAGCTGGCCGGACAGTTCGCCGTGGCGACCCTCCTCTGGGCCTATGGCGTCAACTTCAGCTCGTTTTTTGAGGCAAATTTTCCGCCGTGGGTGAACTATTTGCTGACGATATTCTGGATCGTCGGGATGATCAACGCCTTCAACCTGATTGACGGTATGGACGGGTTGGCATCGGGGTTGGCGCTCATTGCCTCGCTGGGGCTGGCTACGGCCATGTTCTTTCGGGGTATGTCTGGTGCGGCCATCCCGTATTTGGTGCTGGCCGGGGCCTGTCTGGGGTTTCTGCGGTACAACTTTCATCCGGCCAGTGTGTTTCTGGGCGATACGGGGAGCATGTTTCTGGGGTTGACCTTGGCGACGCTGCCGCTGCTGACGGCATCCAAGCAGGAGTTAGTGACTTCGATGGGGGTCCCCTTGCTGATGCTGGGGATCCCCTTGTTTGATACCGTGGTCGCGATTTGGCGGCGTTCGGTACGTGCCGCGTTGCCGGACATGGGCTTCCGGGGCGCAATCATGCAGGGCGACAAGGACCATCTGCATCATCGTGTGCTAGCCAAGACGCTAAATCAGCGGCAGGCCGCCTGGATGCTGTACATCGTGAATATTGTACTGGTGGTCATCGGCCTGTCTGCCATGTTGCTGGGCAAGCGTGCGCCCGGGATCATTCTGGTGGCCTTTGTGGTGGCGGTTTTTGTCGTCGTCCAGCACCTGACGCGCGTGGAACTCTGGGATACCGGACGGGTTTTTCTCGCACGCACGGGGCAGACCTTGTCGCAGCGTCTGGTGGTTCCGGCGTATGTTTGCCTGGATATCGTGCTGCTCGCCGCCGCGTGGATCGGCGCTCGCCTGCTGGCAGACCTGCCGCTGGGTAAAGCCGAGTTGCGGATCTTGCTGCCTTGTGCCGTGGCACCGGTCTTTATCATGTTGGCCTTGGCACGTGTCTATGCCCGGGTCTGGTCGCGAGCGCTCTTGCGGGAATATGCCTTGGTGGCCGTGGCGGTGACGGCCGGCGTACTCTTGTCGGCCGGCATTGTGATCTTGAGTGGGATGCAACAGGATGGGTGGTGGCGCGCCCGATTGATGTATCTGGTGTTGGCGCTGATCGGGGTCGTCTCTGTGCGCTTGGTGGGCGAGACCATTCGGGATAGCTTGGTCGCGGTGGAGCGGTTGACGCTGCTGGATCGTCCGGAGATCACCCGCTTGGTGGTGTGCGGAGGTGGCGAGCGCTTGCGCCTCTTCGTGCGGGAGCGGCGTAGCCAGATGGGCACCCATACGCGCGTGGTCGTGGGCGTATTGGATGACGATGCCAACCTGCGCGGCCGACTGGTGATGGGGTATCCGGTCCTGGGGACGTTTGAGGAGTTGCCGGAGATCATAAAGGCCAAGAGGATCCAGGAAGTGGTCATTACGGCGCGGGTGACGGATGAACGGCGCAGAGATCTGGTGGCACTGGCACAGGCGGCCGGTGTGCCGCTGTTGGAATGGTCGGTGGCGGAGCGCAAACTGACCTAGCCTTTACGCGGCTGAACCGGTATGGTGCCGCCTAACGCCGTAGGCGGGAGAAGAACTCATGGCTGCAACAAATCGGTTTGTCATTTCCGTGCTGCTTCCTGACCGCGTGGGTGCCTTGCGCGATGTCACGGCGGCCATTGTGAAATTGGGCGGCAATATCGGCGGCATCCGCCAGAATGTCGTGGAGGGGTTCTTCACGCTGGTCTTTGTCGCGCAACATCCGGAAGGCGTCGCGGCCGAAGCGATTCGCGCGGAACTGGTTGCACGGCTGGAAGCCGACGCCGCGGTACACGTGCGGTTGTGCGCCCAGCATGCCGCGGCGGCGCGCGTGGCAGGTGCCTCCTACGTGGCCATGACGCGGGGAGTGGATCGCCCCGGTACCATTCATGCCATCAGTGCGTTCTTTGTCGAACACGGCATCAATATCGAGGACTGGCAGGTCGAGATGGATCTGGCCGATGTGATCTATACCGCGCAGATCGTGATTCCGGAGGGCGCCGATTTCCGCGCCATTCAGGAATCGTTCCGGATGCGCATGCAGGAACGCGGCCTGACCGGTACCCTCTGTCATGTGAATATCTTCCGCGCCACCAATGAGATCGGACCGATCAAAGAACTGCTGCGGCGGTAGGTGACGCGATCCCCGCGAATGCCCCCCTCGCAACCGGAAAGACCACCCATGCTCACACGTCACGAAGTCCTCTCCACGCTGCGAATGGTCCAGGAGGAGAACCTGGATGTACGCACCGTTACTCTCGGGATTAATCTGCTGGTTTGCGCGAGTCGCGATCCGGACGCCCTGGTGGCGGCGGTGCACGCACGGATTGTGGAGCAGGCCCGGGATCTGGTGCGCCTGTGTAATGAGACGGCGGCGCGCTACGGTCTGCCGATTGTAAACAAGCGCCTGGCCATATCGCCGGCCAGCATGCTGCTGGAGGGGCATACGCCAGCCACGGCCGTGCGCCTGGCGCAGGCGCTGGACCAGGCGGCGGCCGAAGTACAGGTTGATCTGATCGGCGGTTTCTCCGCGTTTGTGCAGAAGGGGATCACGCCGGGCGAGCGCGCGCTGCTGGATGCGTTGCCAGAGGCTTTGACCTGTACGCGGCGGGTCTGTGCGTCGGTGAATGTCGGCACCACGCGGGCCGGGCTGAATGTGGATGCCGCCCGCCTGGTGGCGGAGCGCATGTTGCAGGCGGCTGAGGCCAGCCGTGCCCAACGCGGCTTTGCCTGCGCCAAGCTGGTGGTCTTTGCCAATATGCCGGAAGACAACCCCTTCATGGCCGGTGCGGTGCTCGGGCCGGGCGAGGCCGAGCGTGTGATCAATGTCGGCGTCAGTGGCCCTGGCGTGGTGAAGCGTGCCGTGGACCGGCTGTTGCGGCGGGATCCGGCGGCGACGCTCAATGAGCTGGCCGAGGAGATCAAACACACGGCGTTCCGCGTGACGCGCACCGGTGAGCTCATTGGGCGCGAAGTGGCGGAGCGCCTCGGGGTCCCCTTTGGTGTGGTGGATCTGTCGCTGGCGCCTACGCCACGCGTAGGCGATAGTATTGGAGAGATCTACCAGAGTCTCGGCATTACCCGCTTGGGTGCGCCGGGCACCACGGCGGCCGTGATGCTTCTGAATGATGCCGTGAAAAAGGGCGGCGCCTTCGCCTCCAGCTCCGTTGGTGGCTTGTCCGGCGCCTTCATTCCCGTGATGGAGGACCATGCGCTCTCCCAGGCCATGTCGGAAGGGACACTGACGTTGGAGAAACTGGAAGCCATGACCGCGGTCTGCTCCGTGGGTCTGGATATGATCCTGCTGCCGGGGGATATCTCGGCGGAGTCCATCGCTGGCATCATCCTCGACGAGGCGGCCATTGGCATATCCAACCGTAAGACCACCGGCGTGCGCGTGATCCCGGTACCGGGCGCCAAGTTTGGCGAATATGTGGACTTTGGTGGCTTGTTTGGCGCGGGCACCGTGACGCAGCCAGCCTGCCCGGAAGGGGGCGCGGTCTTTGTCCGCCGCGGTGGCCACATCCCCGCGCCGATCCATAGCTTGATGAATTGATCCCGGGCGACCGGCGGTGTGATGCAAGCGCGTGGAGGGAACGGAGAAGGTGTCAGGTGTCAGGTGTCAGGTGTCAGGTGTCAGGGTTCAGGTGAATGAACCACGCGTGGGAGGTAGGGCGGGGCCGCCGGACCC
>CAYSHQ010000208.1:0-4627 GCA_964430835.1 uncultured Lentisphaerales bacterium | reverse complement strand
CGCACAAGGCGGATGCATCGAAGCCCTCCTCCTTCAGAAGGGGTTCCTCTGTGCTACCTCTCCGGACGTACACCTGGAACTACGCCCCCTGCCGACCGCGCAACGCCACTGGCAGGTCGCCCCAGGTCGCGTACCGACGCGGAGCAAGGAATCGCCCAGTGGCGCAGGCGGCCTCATCGGCTGCCCGCTGCAGTGGGTGCTGAACTACGCATGCGGCGTTCGCCCGGCTACCGCGGCCGCGTTGCCGCAAGGCGATCAGTTAAAAGGCACCCTGGTACACAGCCTGATCAATAAGCTCGCCCACGAAGCTAAAGGCGACGCTAGCCTGTACGCCCCTGCCGCTGCCACAAAACGCATGGCCGAGCTGTTCGACACCGTAGGCCCGCAACTCGCGGCCCCGCTCTTCCAGCCGGGTGCGGAGTCCGACCGCGCCCGCGTTCGGTCTGTGGCGATCGCTGCCGCCGGCGCCATCTGGTCGATGCTACACAAAACCAGCTCCCGTGTGGTTGAAAGCGAAGATGAGCATGCCACCCCTTGGCAGGGCAGCACGCTCGCTGGCCGGCTAGACTTGGTCGTAGACAACCCCCTGCGTATCATTGACATGAAGTGGGGCGGCCGATCCTCCAAATTCAAGTCTCTCAAGCAAGGATCGGCCTACCAACTGGCCGCCTATAGTCAGTTGCTCCAGCAGCAGGATCAGCTCCCCCCTACCGCGTACTTCATCCTGACGTCGCAACGCTTCCTCACCGTCGATGGCAAGGCTTTCGATGTAGCGTCGGTCGATGGCCCCGACATGCCAACCGTTTGGCAGGCCTTCGACAAGGCCTACGCAAACCGGCTACTTGAAGTGCAGGCAGGCAAGATCACCGCCGAGGCGGTTGTGCTGAATGATAGCGACGACGCCCCCTCGAAAGACGAAATCGATGAAGCGGGCCAACTGCGCCTGGTACCCGGTTGCCGCTACTGCAACTGCCGTAATCTCTGTGGTGCCGAACGTCCGAAGAAGGGGTATCGCTCATGAACATCCATGTAATCTCCGCCAGCGCCGGCACCGGCAAGACCACTCGCCTGACGGAAGATGTCTACAACTGGCTCGGCGATCCGAACCACCGCCCCGAGCAGATTCTGGCGACCACCTTTACCAACAAGGCCGCGGACGAGCTCAAGGCGCGTATCCGAGCCAAGTTGATCAAGGCCGGGCGGGTGGAACAGGCGCAAGGCGTGGAGGCCGCCATGATCGGCACGGTCAATGCCATCTGCGGACGCCTTGTCACTGATTTTGCCTTCGATCTGGGGCTCTCCCCCAAGCTGCGCATCCTGGATGAGGACGCCGCCAAGGCCATGCTCGCCGAGGTGGTTGCACAAACCGCCACCGCCGACGACCTGGAGACAGCGGCCGAGTTAAGCACCGCCTTTTCTGACTGGGAGTGGCAGCAAACCGTGCTCACCATGGTTAACAAGACCCGTGCCAATAACATGCAACCCGACGACTTGGCACGTTTTGCCGAGGAGAGTTGCGCCGCACTCACGGCCGCCCTGCCACCTGCCACCACCACCATAGAAACCTTGCGCCCGGATCTGCAAGCTGCGTTGAAAAGTTTCCTGAACGCGACTGCGGCTAGCACCGTACAGAAGACCAAGCTAGTCCGGGAACTCGTACAGGACCTGCTCACCTCCTTGCAGCGCCAGAACCGGGAATGGCATTTGTGGAGCAAGCTTGCCAACGCCTCACCCGCTAAGGCGGATAGGGAGGCACTGGCGGCGGCACAAGCCCTGGCCGTGCGTCACATTCTGTGTCAGGAGTTTGCCGACGACTGTCAGCAGGCCATCCGCCTGGTATTCCGTCTGGCCGCCAACGCCCTACGGCAGTTTCAAGCGCGCAAGGAGCGCGCCGGCGTACTGGATTTCACCGATCAGGAGGTGCTGGCGTTGCAACTGCTGGCGCAGGAGGCACCCCGCCAACATCTCAAGGAGCGCCTGAAACTGATCATGGTGGATGAGTTTCAAGACACCAGCCCCATCCAACTCTCCATCTTCCTCAAACTGGCGGAACTGGTGCCGGAAAACATCTGGGTAGGCGACCAGAAGCAGGCCATCTACGGTTTCCGCGACACCGACCCGGGACTGATGGACGCCGTCATCGAACAGATCGCCGGCAAAGGGATGAAAACCCTCCACCTCTCCTATCGCAGCCGGAAAGCGTTGGTTGACTCCACCTCCACGCTCTTCGCCAAGGTCTTCCCCGCGCATGGTATCCCCGAGGAACGTGTGACCATCACCACGCCGCCAAATATGTCGGCCGAAGCCAGCGGGCTAGGATCGGTCTTCGAATACTGGACCCTCAACGCCAAGAACAAGGCGCAGGAAGCCGCCGCCGTTGCCGCGGGCGTGGATAAACTTCTCCACGACCCAACCGTACAGGTTCGCGAAAAGGAGCGCGGTCTAGCCCGCCGCTTGTGCCTGGGGGACGTAGCGGTGCTATGTCGCACCAATGACGTCTGCGACGCCGTGGCCGCCGAACTTACCAAGCTCGGCATCGCCGCACGCCGCGAAAGCGCACAAATCTTCGACACGCCGGAAGTCCGGCTCATGCTGGCGGGCTTGCGCTACTGTGTGGATAACCGCGACTCCCTGGCGCTGGCCGAACTGGCGCATCTGACGCAATATAGCGCGGACCACCATGCCCTGCTCGATACGCTGCTCGCCGAAAAATACGCCAAGGGGCTGGAAGCTCTTCCCGTCGCAGCCAGACTACGCGAGACCGGCGCCGCCCCCCTGGGCGTACTCGCCGCCTTTGATGCCGTCGTGGCCGCTACCCAGATCCAGGAGTTCTGCCTGCAATGGGGTCGCAGCACCTTGGGTATGGAGAATGTGGATGCCCTGCGTGCCATGGCGGCCCGCTTTGCCGCGCAGTGCGAAGGGTCGGAAAGCGCCTGCACCACGGTCGGTTTCCTGACCCACTGCGCAGGGATCTTGGCCAGCAACGCCGATGCGGGCTGGGCTTCGGCCGCCACCGATGCGGTGACCGTCTGCACCTGGCATGGCTCCAAGGGGTGCGAATGGCCCATAGTCATCCTCTTCGAACTGGGTTCGGAACGGGAAGCCCATGCCCTGGGCGTGCATGTACTGGCAGGTTGCAAAACCACGGTAGAGAACCCGCTAGCCGGACGGAAGCTGCACTTCTGGCCCAACCCCTATGGCAAGTCACTCACCAAAGCGGCATACCTCGAACATGTTGTGCAAACCACGCTCTCCCAAGAACTGGCGACCAAGGGCGAAAAGGAAGATCTGCGCCTGCTCTACGTCATCTGGACACGCGCACGTGATCGCCTGATTCTAGCCACAAAGCCCGACAAGCCTGCCACCGGCAGCAGCAAGAAGAACAAGGCAGAGGACGAAGAAAAGCGCCCGCATCTCGCCAGCGGCATTTTGCGCCTGCTCTGTACCGAAGCCGGCCAACCGCTCCTGGCGGCTACGGCAGATGGACAACTGGCATGCGCCGATCTGCTCCATGCCGCGCCCTTACGTGCCTGTACGCCCGAAGAGCGCCCCCCTGCCCCGTTGGTGCCAGGCACTTGGTATGCCATTCCGACAACTCCGCTGGCCTACTCCGCCGCATACACGTCACCCTCGTCACTGGAAGGCGTGGCCACCCTTGGTACCCCGGAGCAGATTGGCGACCGGATCGCCCTGGCTGGCCAACCGAAGATGGTCAATATCGGCATGGCGCTCCACGGCTTCCTGGCTGCGGATTGCCCGGAGTACACCGTAGCGGACCGGCAGCAGATGGCGAGTACGCTGCTGACGAACTGGCAGGTGGTTGGCGCGCTGACGCCAGAGGCGGTTGTGACCGCCAGCGATAACCTGCGTAACTGGGTCACCACCCACTGGCCGCAGGCGGTCTGGCACAAGGAGCGTCCTGTGACCGCTAAACTGACCAACGGATCCATTCTGCGCGGCACGGCTGACCTGGTCCTGGAGTTACCGGACGGCTTTATCCTCCTCGACCACAAGAGCTACCCCGGCACACCGGCAGAGGTCATGCGCCAGGTCGCCACCTTTGGCGGCCAATTACAGGCCTACGCCCAAACCCTTGCCTCCGCCCTCGGCAAACCGATGCTCGCCTGTTACGTTCACATGCCACTGAATGGGTTTGTGCTGCCGGTGGAGGGGGCCGTAAGAAACTAGACCGTAACTGCTCAGGTGCCAGTGTTCAGTGTTCAGTGTTCGGGACCGCCGGACCCGTCGTAGCCAAAGGGATAGCGACGGGAGTGTCTTAACCGCGAAGGCCGCGAGGGTGCGCGAAGGGGGAAGGCTGGTGGTGCGCTGCCAGTCCGGTAGGGCGGGGCCGCCGGACCCGCCGTAGCCAAAGGGATAGCTACGGGAGGGTCTTAACCGCGAAGACCGCGAGGGTGCGCGAAGGGGGAAGGCTGGTGGTGCGCTGCCAGTCCGGTAAGGGCCGCCGGACCCGCCGTAGCCAAAGGCGAGCGCATGAATCGGCCGCAAGGCCCGGGCGATGCTCCCGCCGCGCCACACGTCTCCGTTCGCCGCCCACCTGCCGCCACCCACCTGCCGCGCGGTTGAGTGTCACTCCTGAACACTGGCACCTGATCAATCACCTTCTTTT
>CAYSHQ010000207.1:4315-4633 GCA_964430835.1 uncultured Lentisphaerales bacterium | reverse complement strand
CAGCAGGGAGGAATTGCCGATATAGTGGAATTTTTCGCGCGGCAGATCGGGGAGCAGGCCGATGGCGGTGGCTTTTTCCAGGTCCAGATAACGGCCGAAGCCACCGCCAATGTAGACGTGGGCCAGATCCTGGAAGGTGATGCCCGCATGCTGGAGCAGCAGGGCACAGGCGGCGTAGATGGCGGCCTTGGCGCGGATAATGTTTTCGATGTCGAGTTCGCTTACGAGAATCGGTCGGTCGAGTCCGCTCTCACCGGTCGGGGCGAGCACATAAACCGCGTGGCGCCCTTGCAGCTGAATGGCGGGGGATGGGCGTGC
>CAYSHQ010000207.1:0-4305 GCA_964430835.1 uncultured Lentisphaerales bacterium | reverse complement strand
GCACGGTCGAATTTGCCGGAGGCGTCGATCCAGCCGGTGCGGAGCAGTTCGGCCAGCAGGGCGATCATGCCGGAGCCGCAGATCCCTTTGGGCTGGGTGTTGCCGATGGTCGCGTAGTGCGGCCGTCCGGTGGCGGGGTCCACCGTAACGCGTTCTATCGCGCCGATGGCCGCACGCATGCCGCACGCGATCCCACCCCCCTCAAAGGCTGGGCCGGCCGAACAAGCGCAGGTCATCAGGAAATCGCGGTTCCCCAGGACGAGTTCGCCGTTGGTGCCAATGTCGATGAAGAGGTTGATTTCTTCTGTTTCGGTGGCGAGGTCGGTGCAGAGGAGTCCGGCCGTAATGTCGCCGCCGACATAGCTCCCGACGCAGGGGGAACAATAGATCCATGATTCCGGGTGGATCTGGATACCCAGCTCGGCGGCGGTCAGGTAGGGCGTGTGGAACAGCGTGGGTACGTAGGGTTCCAGTCGGATGTGCTCGGGCGGGAGGCCGAGCAGCAGGTGCAGCATGGTGGTGTTGCCGGAGAGCACGGCGTTGCAGATCTCGTGCCGCGCTACCTGCCCGGCTTCCGCTACCTGCTGTACCAGACGGTTGACGGTGCGGAGGACACGCGTGCGCAGTTCTTCCAGCCCTTCCGGACGGCGCGCATAATTGATGCGGCTGATGACGTCGAGACCGCAGGCCACTTGATCGTTGTAATCGCTGCGCGTCTCGACGATGGCGCCGGTGGTCAGGTCCACGAGCTGCACGGCGATGGTGGTGGTGCCAATGTCCACGGCAATGCCGTAGAGCCGGGAGACGTGGTTGCCCGGTTCGAGGTGGATGATGTGGATCTCTTGGTCCGCCCGGATCACGGTTGCCGTGATTTCGCCATTCCGGGTGCGGAGCGCGGTAGAGAGGGTGCGCAGCACGGGGAGTGGCAGCAGGACGGGGTCTTGCCCCCATTCCCGCTGGATGCTGCGTGTCAGCCGATCGAGGTCTGAGAGTCCGTCTTCCGGTCGTGGTGGCGGGACCTGGAAGAGCCAGCGGAATGCCAACGGTTCATATTCTGCCTTACTTGGGAGGCGTTCGCCGTGCACCAGAGCAGTCTCGTCGCCGCCGGTGATCCGCAGCCCTTCGCGGCCGGCAATTTCCGGGATTTCTACCGTCAGCGCTACGGCGCCCACGTGCGTACGGCAGGCCAGAACCTCGCCGTCGGCAATTGCCTCCTGTGAAAGAACGCCCAGGCTGCTGCTGGTATCTACCTGGCCGACAGTAATGCGAACTACGCACTTGCCACAGGTCCCTTTGCCGCCGCAGGGGGCGTCCACTTCCATGCCGGCCTGCCGCGCTGCAGCCAGGAGTTCGGTCCCAGGTGGTACCTCAATGGTTTTGTTGGCCGGTTGGAATGTGAGAAGTGGCATGGGTGGGGCAAGGGAGCAACGTTGCCGGAGTTAATCTGTAACCGGCGACATGATACGATGCCAGCTGCGCTACCGCAAGCCGGACGCGCAAAATCCGCAGCTGGTTGCCGGCTGGCTTCTTAGGCGGCGCCCTGTACCACGTCTGCGGCTATTGGACCAGCGCTTCGTGGCGTTTGGTCCTTCTGGCAGGAACTGTATCCGGGCCGTGGCATTCATGCCAGGTGACGCAGCGGGCCAGACGGGCACGGTCCTGTTCATTAAGCCCCGTAAAGGAAACGTGCGCACGGGTCTTGCCGCGGACGGCGGGATCGGTTGACAGGATCTTGCCCCCCAAATGTTCGAAGATCTCACCTTCGGCCAGTTGGAACGAAACCATGGCCATGGTGCCGGTGGTTAGTGGCCCGGTAAAATCAGCAGACAAACCGCCGGCGCTCGTTTCCCGCAACGATCCTTTCCAGATCGTGACCCCGTCGAGCAAGGCCAGTGTCACCGGGCCATGCACCCGTGCCCGTACGAACTCTCGCATCTGCCTGCGCGCGGGGTGCTCGTCGTGTGCCAGGCGCACGCTCGTGCCGTCTACCTCAACCACCTCGCAGCGGATGTCATAATGGGCATCATTCGGTCGGACCAGTGTCAGCTGCATGGCGGCCGCGCTCGGCTTGATGCCGGGCACGTATTCGAAGCGCAGGCCAAAGGTTGACTCATTTACGTACTGCACCCGTCCCTGCTGATCGTCGGCTTCCCAGCATAACAGGTCGTCAGTTTGCAGCTCCCGTGTGGTGAGCAGCCTGGCATGGGGTGGCAGCGTGTCGAAGCCCAGTTTGTGTCGCAAGGCCGCGATGTGCGCCGCCCGTGAATCGGCGGACGGCGTCCCCTGCCGCGGTTCCCGCGCTAACGCCAGAGCGGTGACGTGTTCGAAGACGGCCAATCGCATCATGGCGTGCAGGGGCGAGACGTCTGCGGGTCGTGTTAGCGTCAGCAGGAAGCATAGGTCCGCAGTGGACAGGCCGTGGGCCTTGGCGCTGGCGGCCAGCGCGCGGCGCTGTCGCCAGCGTCGACGCACGGATGAGAGCGCGACGGACAACAATATGAGACAGAGCAGCGCGCCTGCGGCCCAGAGCCATGCACCGGGATCAGGTTGCTCCGCGGTGAAGGCCCTGCGCACGGATTGCAGGAATTGATCGATATAGCTCATGGGTGGCCCACTTAGCCGGTGGGCCGTAGGGGGGGGACGGGGCCTTACCCTTTCAGCCGCGCCTTGACAAAACTTTCAATGTCCGCGGCCTCCTGCGGACCAACGAGAACCTTCCAGCCGGGGAGCGCTTCTTCCAGTTCACCGCTGATCTGCGCGACGTAGCCGGGGATTACGATCTGGCGGGTGGTGACCTGCTTTTCGAAGCCGGACTCCTTGATGAACTTGCCGATCGAGGCGCCGGAGAACTTGCCAGCCGCCCACGAGGTAAGCACGCTCATCCCTTCGCACTCCGGTACCACCAGCCAAGCGCTGATGCCGCTGTTCTCGATCTCGCCGGAAACGATGAAGTAGGTCAGCGAGAAGTTGGTGGTCACAAAAACTGGCGAATCGGCCTTGGGTTCGCCAATCGGGTAGACCTTGGGCTCCACCTGGATCGGCTTCTGCGGGTCCGTGTAGACGTTCATGCGCAACGTCATGAGGGAGGAGAGTTGCGCCGGGTCGAGCTGCGGCAGCACGCAGATGCCGCCGTATTTGCAGATTTCGGTGGAAGCTTCGACCGTGCTGGCCAGCAGATCCGTGGTTTCTACAAAGTAGAGGCTGGGGTAACCGAGCGGCTTATAGCTGTCCTTGAGCGCCGCACGCCGGGCGATCGAGCTGGTCTGGAATTGCTCTGCCAGCGAATGCGTCTGGAAACGCAGCACCAGGTCGTTGAAGCCGCCCTGCTTGATCTTGGCGGCGAGCACGACGAGCCCGTTGAGGTCAGGCGCGGTAATGGCCAGCGCATGGCCGTTCTCCTTGGCCACGGTGACCAGCGCCTCTGCGGCAGCGGCCTCTGGCGCCACCAGCAGGCTGCCGGAACCCTTGACGGCCACGGCGGCCGCGGTGAGCGAGGCAACATCTGCGCCACGCAGTACCAGCGGACGTGTTACGACATCCCACGCTTGCTGGGCAGCGGCCACAAAGGCGGCCGTATCACCCTTTTGCGTGACGCAGACCATGTCCACCCGCAGCGTCTCGCCCACGCGCACCAGCGTATAGTCGCGGATGGCCTGCAGCGCAGCGGCGCGCGTGGCGGCGGCCTCCGTGTCGTGGACGTTGATGGCCAGGGCGGTCTGGTGCACGAAGGTTTTCTCGTGACGGTAGAGCACGGTCTCGGCACCGAGCTTCAGCGCTTTATCCGCGCCGAGCGTGACTTCCTTTACGGGCGGTTCGCTGGCCGCGCCGAGTACCTGTTTGGCTTCCTCGGAGGCGTACGGGCACTCCGCGAGGTCGGCCTTCTTGGCCGCGAGTTTCATCGCAAAGGCGAGGCAGGTGTTGGACCCGCACTCTTTGCAGTTGGTTTTGGGGAGGAGCTTTTGAATTTGTAGACCGGTCAGGGTGGCCATGGGGACCTCGTTTTTGGTTCTTGGTTCTTCGTTCTTGGTTCTTGGTTGCTTACGCCTCGGATATCGAGTTCTTGGTTGTTCGTTCTTGGTTGCTCACGCCTCGGATGTCGAGTTCGGTTTGTTTCGTTCTTGGTTCTTGGTTGCTGGCGCATCTAGCGGTGGGGCTGGTTTGTGTTGGTCGTGTTTCAGCAGATAACGGATAAAGCCGCCGATGATAGCGCGAGTAACCTCTGCTTGCTTATAGAGCGCCGTGAATTCATCGGCGGACACGTAGCCCTGATCCAAGGCTACATAGATCGCGCTTTGTACTTCCGTG
>CAYSHQ010000206.1:0-4657 GCA_964430835.1 uncultured Lentisphaerales bacterium | reverse complement strand
AGCTTCTTTTGTGGTTTTTGAGCTTTTTGTGGCTAGATTTCGCCCGGCGGGGGGGCGCAGAACCATGTCTTCAGGAAAAGACCATGGTGCCATCCGTCAGCCACGCCTTGACGCTACGGCCTTCGACGCTCAGCCGGACGGCTGGGGCCCCTGGTTTGATCTCCCGCTCCACGGCGTCGTAGTCGGCCGCGCCCCGCAACGCCGGAACACCCAGGTTGAAGACCGCTTGGGCGCCGTGCAGCCGGTACAAAAGTTCCCCGCAAATGATATTGGTCAGTTCTTTGACCGCATCCTCGGCCAGTTCGGCGCTGGCGGAAGCGGGGTCCACCCCAAGGATGTTCAACCCCAGTTCAAAGGCCAGGTCGCGCGGTAGCGCCAGGGTGACGCGTCCCTGTACCGGACCGGCATAGGTGAGGTCAGAGAGCAGCCAGTCGGTTTCTTGGCCGCGCTGCTCCTCGTCCTCGACAAACGAGAAGGCAAAGCGCTCCAGCACATCAGCCACCACCTGCCGCAGCAGCCTCGTTTGTTGGTCCATTTCCATGTTCTTCTCCTGCGTGCTTTCTTGGCCAGGGTGCGTTGAGCCCCCTCGCGGCGCGTGTGTCGACCTTACGTGAAGGCTGAGAGCATTTCGGATTCACGGCTCTCGGCCTTGATCTTTTCGCTGATATCGTGGGCGTCGTTGGGCGAAAGTCCGAGCTGGTCCCAGACCTGTGCCTGGTAGAGCGGGGCCGAATCGCCACTCCAGCCGATCTGCTGGAAGTTGCAGATATAGTTGGCGGCGTTACAGAGTGCCGCCAGTTCCCGGTATTCCGCGCTGGCAGAGTCCGGTTCATGGTGCCAGCGGATCACTTGCTGGACGGCGGGGCTCAGGTTCCAGCGCTGCGCCAGCCAGGCGCCCACCTCGGCATGGTCTGTGCCAATCATGCGCCGTTCCGCTTCCAGTAGCGGGTACATCCCTTTGGCGCTGACATCGAGGGCGCTCAGGAAGGCATCGTGAAAATAGAGGTCCAGCACAATGCGCCCCATGTCGTGCACCAGCCCGGCGAGGTGCAGGATGTCATCGGAATAGAACCGGTTGATCCGGTCGCGGCTGCGGCGGAACAGCACCGTGGCCGCCACGCCGCACACGATGCAGTGCCGCCAGAACTCTTTGCGGTCAAACGCATCCTGTGGCCCGTTGCGAAACGCACCGAACACGGCGGCCGCGGTAGCCAGATTGCGGATGCCCACCATGCCGATGCGCGCCACGGCCAGTTGCACCGAGGAGGTGGGCTCCGAACCCGCATAAAAGGAGGAATTCACCACGCGCAGGATCTTGGCGGTGATGACCGGATCGTCGCGCAGCAGCATAACAATGCGTTTGGCATCCGAGTTGATATCGGCCACGGCCGTATTGAGCTTGGCGACCACCGTGGGGAGCGTCGGGAGGTCGCGGATCGTGGCGAGCCTGCTTTCAACAGCGCTAGTCATGGGGGGGGGCGCTCTTACCGGGCCGGGTTGCTACGGTGTTCCAGCACTTGGTTGATCACATCACGCAGGCATTCCGGGGTAAAGGGTTTGTTCAGGTAGGCGCTGACGCCCTTGGCGCGCAGCTCGGCCATGCGCGTTTCACTGCGTTCGGTGGAGATGATCACCACCGGGGAGGCTTTCAAGAGGTCGCGCGCCACCATCTGGTCCACCAGTTCGATGCCGTTCATGACCGGCATGTTGATGTCAGCAAAGACCATATCAATCCAGTTCTGCTCGAGGCGCTCGAGCGCCTCGCGCCCGTTGCTGGCATCGAAGATCTCCCCCAGCGCGAGGCCGGTCAGCCCCAGGGTTTTGCGCACCACCGCGCGCACGATGGCCGAGTCGTCTACGATCAGAATGTTGTAGCCCATGTTGGTAGCGTCCTTTGCTTGTGCGCCGGTTATCCCAGGAGGTGTTCCAGTTCTTCCATGGCTTCCAGAGTGGCTGCGGCCACGCGCTCCACCACCGCGGTCTTTACATGCAGCGTCGCCAGCGCCTGGGCGGAGACGGCGTGGCGCATCTCGGCGATGCCGGAGCCTACGCCGCTGGTGCCGGCCAGTATGTTGGCGATATGCACGATATTGGTCGTCAGCAGATGTTCGGCCGGGGCGCGTTCCGGATCGTGATGATAGGCGACCGCTTCTACCAGCTGGGGCGGCAGGCGCCACTGCCGCAGCACGGCCGCGCCGGCCTGCGCGTGGTCGATCCCCAGCACAGCACGCTCCGCAGCCTCGAAATTGGTGTGCAGCTTGTCGGCCTCGGCATCCAGTGCCGCGCGGTGCGTCTCCACAAAGGGGTCCAGAATGATCTTACCGAGGTCGTGTAGCAGGCCGGCGGTGAACAACAGGTCCGGCGCACGGATCCGTAGTTCCGTCGCCAGGCGCTCGGCCGCTACGGCGGTCCAGGCCGAATGGCGCAACAGTTCGTGCCGGCGGAGCGTGTAGCCCGGCAGCGCCTCGCGCAGCAGCGGGCCAACGCTGGTCCCCATGGCCAACTCGAAGAGGCGGCGTGCCCCGATGCGCACAAAGGCCTCCCGCAGCGAGCCGATCTCGCACGTTGCGCAAAAATAGGACGAGTTGGCAATGCGCAATACGTTGGCCGTCAAACCCGGGTCAAAGGAGACGTCACGCGCGAGTTTCTCGAAGTTCGTTTTCGGGTCGTTGATGGCCACTAGGATGCGCTGGCACATCGCGGGGAGCGCGGGCAGGGTGCGGACTTTCTCGGCCACTGCCGCCCGGATCTGTAGCACACCGGCCTGGTCTTGACTCGTCATGGCTTACAGCTCCCTGGTTTCGCCGTGGGCCTTGATGGTGACGCGGCCATCGGCCAAGTCCAGGCGCATGGTCCGCGACAGGGCACCGCCGACGTCCTCCGACTTGAGCAGCATCCCATTCTTCCAGAGGATCTTGCGCAGCACCGTATGGTTGCGCTGACCGATGCGGAAGATGTCGTTGGTGTCCAACAGTTGCGAGCCGCCGGCCACCTTTACGATGCAGCGCTCCTTGCGTGCCCCCAAGCGGAAGATCGCTTCCAGAAACTGGACCATGCCGATGTCCACATACATGAACGGTCGGGTCCTGGCCTTCTCGCTGTCCAGAGTCGACAGCGGCAGCATGAAGTGCGCCAGGCCGCCTACCCGCAGCTCGGGGTCATAGATCGAGACGCCCAGGCAGGAACCTAGAGAATAGGTGATCAACGAGGCTTCGGGGTTGTCCGAGGCCTTCATGTCGGCGATGTCCACGATCAGCGGATTCATGGCAATTTCGGCACGTTTCCGCGGTGCTTACCGCTTGGTATAAACACTCGGTTCGATGCGCTGCAACCCGGTCAGCATACCGGAGAGGCTCTCTGCATGCCCGACAATCAGATAGCCGCCCGGACGTAGCAGGCGTTCGCACTGCGCCAGCAACCCGGCCCGAATTACATTATCAAAATAGATCATCACATTGCGACACATGATCACGTCGAACGGCCCCTTCATCGCATAGGGCGGGGTAGCAAGGTTCAAACGGGCAAAGGTCAGCAGGCTGCGCAGCTCCGCACTGGCGGCAAAGTGCGGTTCATCCAGGTGGTGGGTCTGGTGCCGTTGGAAGTACTTGGAGACCAGCGCCGTGGGGATGCTGGAAACCTGCTGGCGCGTGTAGACCCCCTGGCTGGCAAGGCGCAACACCTTGGTGGAGATGTCCGTAGCCAGAATGCGGACGTCCTGTACGTCTCGCAGGGCTTCCCGCACGGTCATGGCGATGGTGTAAGGCTCCTCGCCCGTCGAGGAGGCGGCGCACCAGATGCGGAAGCGTCTCTGCCCGGCTGCCTCCCAGGTCTGCAGGAGGGTGCGTAGTCGCTCGAAGTGGCTCGCTTCCCGGAAGAAATGCGTGGTGTTGGTAGAGATGGCATCCAGCAGTTCAACCAGTTCGTCGCCGGAGTTGTCCTGCTCCACCATGTTGAGATAGTCGCGGAAACTCTTGATGCCGAGCTTCCGCATGCGCTTCCCCAAGCGGGCATCTACCAGCGATTGCTTGCCGTCGCCGAGCTTGATGCCCGCCTTCTCATAGATCAGAGTGCAAAAGCGCTGGAAGGTCTTCTCATCCAGTGGCGTACGCGCCATCTCCGATATGGAGGTTATTGACAGGGCGGGGGGCATGGTGAGCCTTCAGAATGCTGCGCCGGGCTACGCTCGTGCGGCCCGGAGAGCGCTACGAAACAGCGGAAAACTGGCAACGTACAAGGGCTCCTGCCGCAAATAGAACCAATGCCGGAGCCCGCGGGTCACCGCGGGCTCCGGTTGCTCAGACTCAGAAATCCTTCAGATCTTTGTCATCCAGCGGGATCACGGCTTCGGGGCGTACCTTGGCGTGACTAGCGGCAGCCGGGGCCTTGTGCGGCGCGGCGTGGCCGGCGGTCAGCGCCTTCTTCTCACCGCGTGCCAGCGCCGGGGTGGCGCGTGCCGGGCCCTTGAGCATCTTGCGCTCCGTGGCCGCTACCAGCGCGTTCCCCGTGACGATCGCATTCAGCTCAGAGACCATGCCGTTGACTTCCTCGGCCTGGCTGGAGAGCTCCTCGGCGGCGCTGGCGCTCTCCTCGGCATTGGCCGCGTTCTGCTGCACCACCTTGTCCATCTCCGTGACCGCGGTGCTGACCTGGTCAATCC
>CAYSHQ010000205.1:0-4681 GCA_964430835.1 uncultured Lentisphaerales bacterium | reverse complement strand
CGGGCGGTATTTTACTTCGCTGTCGGCAAGATGTTCTATTTCTATCAGGTGCAGGCAAAGATTGCTGAGATGAAATTGGGCGCAGAAACAGTCTCCGGCATAGATTAATGGAGATGCTGGGAATGAGAATCGGGAAAACCAATGTCATCGGGTTCGTCTGTCTGATCGCTGTTTTGGTGATTGGACATGTGGATTATGTAACGGGTTATGAGACGAGTCTGGTCTTCTTTTACTTGCTGCCAATCATCGCGTCGGCCCTTGTCGTCGGTCGGCGCGTTGGATTGCTCATGGCTCTTTTGAGCACTACAGCGTGGGGCGTCGCCGAGTTCTATTCCCATCCATACAGTCGCAATACAATCTTTGTCTGGAATGTTTGCATTCGTATGTGCTCGTTTCTCACCGTGGCCTATCTGGCCAGTCTAGGTCGTAACCCATTCAAAGTCAATGAAACGGTTATACGAGAACAGTCGCAAGAAGCCAACCAAGACGGCCAAAGTGATGATATTCCGTTTGTGGTCTATCAGAACCGTCTCTCGGTTTTGAACAAACTTGGGCGTGGTGCGTGGAAACTGGTTTGGGTGCTTTTATTTCGCCCGTCGCCGCGGTTTTTTCACGGCTGGCGCGCATGGCTGTTGCGGTGTTTTGGCGCACGGGTTTGCAGCGGGTGTCACATTGACCAATCTGTGCGCGTTTGGGCACCATGGAATCTGGAAATCGGGCAGGGTTGTCAACTCGACCGCGGGGTCGACTGCTATTCGGTCGACAGGATTGTGATCGGAAAGCGGACCATTATTAGCCAGGGGGTCTACCTCTGCACGGCGTCCCATGACACCTCAGTTCCCGGCTTTCCGCTGACGCATGCCCCCATCCAGATCGGGGACAACGCATGGATTGCCGCCCGAGCCTTCCTGAAGCCCGGGGTTACGATTGGCAGGGGCGGTGTTGTGGGGGCGTGTGCCGTTGTTACCAGAGACGTGGAACCCTGGACGGTGGTCTCGGGAAACCCGGCACGGCTTATCAAACACCGCGCCGTACCACAGGAATGCAGCACAGGTCAGCAACCCGACGGACAGCACTCGGCGCAGGTTGCATCGGCCGCCGGCTCCCTGCAGGCGGTGTCACCGCGTGTGGTCATCATGACGTTTCATATGGTGGACAACTTCGGCGCCGCCATTCAGACTTATGCGCTGCAGGAGACATTGCGGCGGCTGGGTTGTCGCACGACGATTATCGACTATCAACCGGCGTATATGACATCGGGAGGGATGTGGCGGCGGCCCGACAGCGCACGCGCGCTCTATGCAAACGCCGGCATCCTCCTGATCAAACTCAATCGGATCAAGTCGTTTTTCTTTCAACGGGAGCAGCGTCGTCTGTTTTACCAATTCCGCACGCGCTACTTCCGGTTGTCCGCGACTGGGTATCGAACGCTGGACCGGTTGCGCGCGGAGCCTCCCCCCTGCGATGTGTTGGTCTGCGGAAGCGACCAGATATGGAATGCCACGCCGCGTTTTGGTGTCGACCCGGCTTATTATCTGGCGTTTGGCCCGCGCCAGTGTCGAAGAGTGGCGTATGCTCCCAGTTTCGGCGGCACGTCGATCATGCCGGAGTGTCGCGAAGAAATAGGCCATCTGTTGTCCACTCTGGATGCCATCTCGGTGCGTGAAGAAACCGGTGTGGATATTGTCAACGATTTGACCGGCCGACAGGCCGCATGGATGCCGGATCCGAGCGTGCTGTTGCAGGACTATGAAAACCTGCTCGTCAAACCAGCGGACCCCGACTATGTGTTCACCTATTGCCTCTGCACCACGCGTGCGGTCGGCCGTGTGCAAGACATCGCGGTTAGGCTTTTCGGGGGGCACGTCGTTGCGCCGGTCGGCGATGGCGTTCTTGGTCTAGTCAGCGGCAACTCAGTCCAGATGGGCCCACGGGAGTGGCTGGGATACATCGCGAATGCGCGCGCTGTGGTCACAAACTCGTTTCATGGCACCGTGTTCAGCGTCCTGTTCAAGAAACCATTTATCACGGTAGCCATCCAGGGGCGTAAGACGAACCTGAACGAACGGCTTACGTCGTTCCTAAAGCGGGTCGGACTGCCGAACCGGTTTGTTGACCCGGGTACGAGTGATGCCGAAGTGGAGCGCCTGCTGAAGGCACCGATTGACTGGGACGACGCACACAGTCGGCTCCAGGCGTGGCGTGACGAGGCATGGGCGTACTTGCGGGAGGCGATTGCAGGTCAGAATACGACGATCACACAAGCGAAGGCGTCGAAAAGCCGGGGTGCCGGCCGATGAATTGCATCCAACTTGCCCGGAAGGAACGCTGTTGCGGGTGCGGTGCTTGCGCCGCGATCTGTCCGCGTGACTGCATTTCCATGGTGCGCGACGAGGAAGGTTTCGATTATCCGGCTGTCGAACAGGCGCGTTGCACCGCATGCGGCACATGTGTGGCCGTATGCCCGGTGTTGGTCCCGCCGGACGCTGCGGGTTATCGTGCAAGGCCCGTGGCGCAGTTCTGGCGCCACCGTGACAACGGTGTTCGTGGTCGCAGTTCGTCGGGCGGAGCATTCTCTGTCCTGGCATCGAAGGCACTTGCCGATGGCGCGGTCGTGTATGTCGCCGCCTTCACCCCGGATTTCTCGGCTGTGCGACATGTGCCGGCGAGGGACGAAGAGGGCATCGCGGCGTTGCGCGGTTCGAAGTATGTGCAGAGCGACACGGTGCAGGCCTTCCGGGCTATTGTCGAGGACATGAAGCACGGACGGCGGGTGTTATTCACCGGCACGCCCTGCCAGGTTGCCGGTTTGCGCAAACTGGTTGGCTCGGATTTCCACGGCTTGGTCACGTGCGACTTGGTCTGTCACGGCGTACCTTCGCCGGGCGTTTTCGCAAAATATATGGCCGAGCAATGTAGTCGGTACAGCGCAGCGACCACGGCCTACGACTTCCGCGACAAGACCTGCGGGTGGCATTGTTCGTCAGTCCGGCAGACGTTCGCCAATGGACGTGTTTACACTCGATGGAACTGGGGTGATCCATTCTCGCACGGATTTTACCGGGATGCATTCCTACGCCCTGCCTGCCATACCTGTTGCTTCACGGGATTGCCACGTCTGGGCGACATCACGCTGGGCGACTACTGGGGCGTCGGTTCGCGTTTTCCGGAGCAGGACGATCACCGGGGCACATCACTGGTCCTGGCGAACACAGACGCGGGCGAATCCCTGTTGCAGGCTTGCGCCGGAAGCATGCACGCGGGAATCGGTGACCTCGACCATGCCGTCGCGCATAATTCGGCTTTGGTGCGCCCGACGGTGGTGCCGCCCTGGCGACAAGAATTCTTCGACGCATTCCGGCGGACAGACTCGTTTGCCGTTGCCAGTCGCACTTACATTCGCCGCGGCTTTCTGCTGAAACGCCGGTGTGCGCGGATCTTGAAGCAGGTGATCTGGTGGATAAAGAAAGTGACTGCATGAACCGCGAGCTTCATCGAAGGGTGGTACAGTTTGTCTGGTTTGGCGTCTGGCTTCTACTCTTCAGGCCGACGCCCCGGTGGACCATGGGCGGGTGGCGGCGTTTTCTGTTACGATCATTTGGCGCCCGTCTCGGGCGCGGTGCCGTTGTTCGTCCTTCGTGTCGCATTTCGCATCCTTGGAATCTTACGATGGGCGCTTTCGCCTGTCTGGCGGACAATGTCACCTGCGATTGCGCCGCGTCGATTTCGCTGGGCAGTAAATCGACTGTCAGTCAGAACAGCCTGTTGTCGACGGCCTCGTATGAATCGGACAGCGACCGATTAGTGCCTGTTATCCATCCGATTCTGATTGAGAATCAGGCTTGGATTGCGTCGGGCGTTTTCGTTGGTCCCGGCGTGCGGATTGGTAAAGGCGCGGTTGTCGGTGCATGCGCGGTGGTTTTGGCGGACATCGAACCCTGGGCCATTGTCGGCGGCAATCCGCTGCGGTTTATCAAGGAGCGGGTCATGCGCGGGGAAAGGGCGGGCACTTCGGATAAAGTCAGCCCCAGCTTTGGGTGAAGAAGAATGGTGTGCCCGCGAATCTCCGCGAATGGGAGGTGCTGCGGGCTTTTTTATTACCCATGGACTCATTCGCGTGGATTAGCGGGGTAAAATAGCGTGCGTGATATTCTGTTTACAATCGTGATGCCGTCGCTGAACGCGGCGCCCTATCTGGATCGGGCGCTGTGGTCGGTGATTGATCAGGCAGGGGATGATACCGAGGTGCTAGTCGTGGATGGCGGCAGCACGGACGGAAGTGTGGAGATCATCCGGCGTTATGATAAACGGTTGGCGTGGTGGTGCTCGGCGCCGGACGGCGGGCAGAGTGCGGCGCTGAACAAGGGGTTTGCCCGCGCCCGGGGACGCTACCTGTTATGGGTCAATGCCGATGATCTGCTGCTGCCTGGAACGTTGGACCGCGCACGTCAGTACGTTCAGCGGTATCCGGATTGCCGCTGGCTGGCGGGAAATCTGGTCTATATCGACAGTCAGGATCGTGTGATCCGGTGCGCGCGAGATGGCGCGTGGCATGACTGGCTATTTCGGCATGCGCCGGTGCGTGTTTACGGGCCGACCTCGATATTCAGCAAAGCGCTGTTCGATCAGGTCGGCGGCCTGGATGAATCGTTGCATTATGTCATGGACACGGATCTCTGGT
>CAYSHQ010000204.1:3757-4682 GCA_964430835.1 uncultured Lentisphaerales bacterium | reverse complement strand
GCTGCTGTTGCCATGAAGTCTGCCCGGTGCACGCCATCCGGATGCAGCGCAGCCCCCTGCTGCGGTTGCTCGGCACGTTCCGCGAGTTATCCTGAACGCGACAGACGCGCGAGCCCCAATCAAACCTCCTGCAACCCGTCCCCTCGCGACCGATGCCAATACATCGGCACGAACGTAGGGGGGTCTGCGGGCATTGGAAGATTTAAAAAATCTCCACTTGCGTTTGCTACCCAAGTATGCCACATTGAAAAACATGGCGCCTAGGGCGTCACGGGGTTCGGTATTGGGGGGCGGCATGCATATACAACAGTCATGTCGCGCACATAAAAGGGAAGTGTGGACGGGAGACCACCCATGACAAATTGCTTAGCCACGGCGGCACTGATACTCGCGATTCAGGGTGCAGAATCACAAGACCGGGGTGATGCCATTTACGGCGACCAGGGCCGGTCACACGGCGTCCTGCAGATCCAGCGCGGTGTCATCCACGATGTCAACAAGGTGTATGGTACGCGCTATACCTTACGCGATGCGCACGATCAGTCTAAGGCTAGGAAAGTATGCGCGTTGTATTTGCAGCACTGGGGACGGCGCTACCAAGCGAAGACCGGGCGCGCCCCCACACCTGAGGTTCTCGCGCGCATATGGAACGGCGGACCGCGCGGGTACCAGCGCAGCACCACCTACAAGTACTGGATCGACCGGGTACGCCCCAGACTGCGCGCGGGCAAGGCGCTATCTGTGTAAGCCCGCTTACACCGGCATCTGCCACTGCCGAACCTGCTCCACGATGCACGCCACGGCCTCGGCCTGCGGGATGGTGGCCACGCGCTGCCCGCGCCGGTAGAGCACAAAAACATCCTTGCCACCCGCCAGCGCAAGATCCGCCTCGCGGGCTTCGCCCGGTCCGTTCACGACGCACCCC
>CAYSHQ010000204.1:1082-3747 GCA_964430835.1 uncultured Lentisphaerales bacterium | reverse complement strand
GAGGTTTGCGTGCTTCGACTCACCTGGCCCATTCACGACGCACCCCATCACCGCGATATGCGGCCGCAAAGCCGCCGGATGAGCGCGATAGAACCGTTCCAACTGCTTCTCGATCTCCAGCGCTACGGCCGCCACGTTCACCTGCGTTCGCCCGCAGGTCGGACAGGAGGTCACGGAAGCGCCGGCCGCGCGCAGCCCGAAGGCCCGCAGCAGTTCCACCCCCACGCGCACCTCTTCGCTGGGGTCCGCCGTGAGCGAGACGCGAATCGTGTCGCCAATCCCATCCTGCAACAACACCCCCATGGCTGCACAGGAGCGGACGGTGCCAGCCAGGAACGTACCGGCCTCGGTCACACCGAGATGCAACGGATAGGAGGTCTGCTCCGCCAGCAACCGATAAGCCGCAATCGTGCGCGCCACATCGGAGGCTTTCACGGAGATCTTGATCTCGCGATAGTCCAAGCCTTCCAGCAGCGCCACGTGCCCCAACGCACTCTCCACCAGCGCCTCCGGCGTAGCCGAGCCGTGCCGGGCCAGAATCGCCGGCTCCAACGAACCGCCATTGACGCCAATCCGGATGGGAATCCGTCGCGGGCGGGCCGCTTCCACCACGGCGCGCACATGCTCCTCGCCGCCGATATTGCCGGGATTGATACGCAACCCATCCACACCGGCGCGAATGGCAGCCAAGGCCAGCCGATGATCAAAGTGGATATCAGCCACCAGCGGCAGATCGACCTGCCGCCGGATTTCTGCCAGCGCCGCCGCCGCTGCCGCATCCGGCAGAGCCAGTCGGACGATATCGCACCCCAGCGCGGCCACCTCGCGAATCTGTGCCACCGTGGCGCTGACATCGCGCGTGTCGGTCTTGGTCATGGTCTGCACGCTGATCGGCGCGCCCGCCCCAAGGGGGAGTCCGCCCAGCTGGATTCGCCGGGTTGGCCGGCGCACCGGCGTGATCATGGCGCCACGCCCTCCCCAACCCCGGTCGCTGCCGCCGGCGCGGCGCTCGGCGCGTTGGTGGACGTCACTGCGGCCGACACGGCCGTGCGCTGCCACGGCCACTGTTTTGGTGCAAAGCGGCGCATCACCGGATCGCACACAATCAGCAGCAACATCAAGCCAATCAGCAGCACCGCAAAGAAGTTCACGATCACAGCCATCACCTTGGGGGGGAGTTTGCGACGCGTGATCATCTCCAGCAGGGCAAACATCACATGCCCTCCATCCAGCACCGGAATCGGCAGGAGATTGATGATCGCCAGATTGATGCTGATCATGCGCAACAGTCCCAAGCAGTTCAGCAGGCCGGACTGGACCGCCCCCCACAACACCACCACAATGGTCGGCATACCGCCGACCGACTTCGCGGCCCGCTCCGACTCCCCCTTGTGCTGCGGAAAGAAGAGGGCCCGCAACAGGCGGAACACCGCCGAGCCGTCGGATTTGATCTGTCGCCAGGGATTGCTGTACTGCATCCAGGCCGGCACATCTTGGAACTCATCCATCGGCCACACACCAATAACGGCCTTCTTCAGCTCCGCGTCCATGCGCGGCCATAACCGAACCGTGAGGGGTTCACCCTGGCGCAGCACATCGAGGACCACCTCGTTGGTGCCATTGCCAGCCAGGATATTGATAAAATGCTTGGCACCGATAATCGGCAAGCCATTCACCTTGCGCACGGCATCGTGGGCGCGCAGCCCACCGGCCTCAGCGACACTGTTGGAAACCACCGCGCCGATGATACAAAAACTTTTGGGGGCCAAGCCGGCCACCGTATTCAGATGAATCCCGGCATTCGTCAAGGTCATCAGCGGCACCTGCACCTGCCGCACCCCATTGCTCTCCTGCACCATCAGGGTTACTCCGCGTGAGGGATCACCCGCCAGATGGCACTCGATCATGAAATCATACCAAGTCGCGACACGCGCCCCGTTCACGCGCTCGATCACCTGCCCCGGCCGCAGCCCGGCCGTCCAAGCGGGCGAATCCTCCTCCACCGAGCCCACCAAGGTGCTGGCACCGCCCGTCACGGCGTGCGGTGTCAGATAGATCCACCAAGCCAGTACCACGGCCAGCAGCACATTCCCCAGCGGTCCGGCCACCGCCACCACCACGCGTTTCCACGGCGCCACGGGCGGCAGGTGTCGCGGCAGCGCTGGTGCGCCATCCTTCCCGGCCGGTGCATTCTCCCCCTGTACCGCTTCCATCCCCTCCGGATCCAGCTGCGGGATCGCCACATAACCACCCAGCGGAATCGCGCAGATCTTATATTCCACGCTACCGATCTTGCGCTTCCAGAGCGCCGGGCCAAACCCCAGCGAAAAAACATCCACCACCAGTCCCAACCGGAGCGCCGCCAGGAAATGCCCCAGTTCATGCACAAAGATGACCAAGCCGACCAGCAGGACCACCAGCACGACGCGCATGGCAATCACCAGAATATGCATCCAGTCCATAAGTTTCGAGTCCTTCGCTTGTCGTGCCGTACCGCCCTACGCGGTGCAGCACTGCTCCGCCGCCATACGGGCCCACTGATCCACAGCCAGGATGTCCTCCAGACCGCCGATCTCCATACGTTCATGCCGCCCCAGCACCTGCTCAACCGTCTGCCAGATCCCCGCAAAAGTAGTTTTCCCGGCCAGGAAGGCGTCCACCGCAA
>CAYSHQ010000204.1:0-1072 GCA_964430835.1 uncultured Lentisphaerales bacterium | reverse complement strand
CCGGACAGGTGCCCCCGGCCGCCGCCGCCTGCCGTGCCAGACGCAAACAACGGAAGCGCTCCTCATCGGGTGCCGCGAAATGCAGGCGCGCCAGGCGGGACAACTCCAGCGGCGGCATCGTCACCGCGGCGCGGTCCGGCCAGGTCAGCGCGTATTGAATGGCAAAGCGCATATCCGGCGGCGAAAGCTGCGCCAGCCACGCCCCATCCACAAAGGCCACCAGAGAATGAACGATGCTCTCGGGGTGCACCACGACCTCGATACGCTCCAGCGGCACGTTGAAGAGCCAGCGCGCCTCCATGATCTCCAGCCCCTTGTTCATCATCGTGGCCGAATCGATCGTCACCTTGCGTCCCATGGCCCAGCGCGGGTGGTTCAGCGCCTGCTGAATGGTAACGGTCTCCAGATTAACCTCCGGACGGTTGGCAAACGGACCGCCGGACGCCGTCAACAGAAGCTGGCTCACGCGTGTCTCGGCCGCCTCATGCGCCGGGGCTGTGGCCGTTCGGACACAATACGGAGTAAACACGGGGGATTGCAGACACTGGAAGAGGGCCGCGTGCTCGCTATCCACCGGCAGGATCCGCACCCCGTGCCGCTGCCGCGCGCCCATCACCAGTTCACCGGCGGCCACCAGCACTTCCTTCGTCGCCAGGGCCACGTCGCGCCCCGCCGCCATAGCCGCCAACACCGGCCGCAATCCCGCCATCCCCACCAACGCGCAAACCACGGTATCCGCCGGCTCGGCCGTGGCAGCCAACTCCGCCACCCCCGCTTCACCGGAAAGCACACGCACGCCAGCCGGCGCCAACCGCCGCGCTTCCGCGGCGGCCGCCGGATCGCCGACCGCCACCTGCCGCACCTGGAACTGCGCCGCCTGCTCCAACAGACGTCTCACGTTGGTGCGCGTCGCCAAGCCGCTCACCCGTAGACGCTCGGGTAGCGCCGACACCACGCGCAGCGTGCTCTCGCCGATCGAACCCGTAGAGCCAAGTATGACAAGTGATCGCATGGAGGGGGTTCAGGGTTCAGGGTTCAGGGTTCAGGGTTCAGGGTTCAGGGTTCAGGGTTC
>CAYSHQ010000203.1:3840-4683 GCA_964430835.1 uncultured Lentisphaerales bacterium | reverse complement strand
AGAGCGGTCGCGCGTTTGGGGTTTGGCTATCTGGTCGAATAAAGAAGGGCGAATCGCCAGGTATTCCCTGAACCCCGAACCCTGAACCCTGATACCTGAGTGGTTACAACCGCTAAGCGCGCCACCGACGCCCCTTATACCGACGGTGCGACCGCGGGTTTGCCATCGGCCGCGCTCACCGGCTCGCCCTGTTTTTGCAGGAACGAGCGCAAAAAGGCATGCCGGCCATGCCCCGCGCCGGCGGAGAAGGCGGCCTTGTTGATATCCGGCGCATAGGAACTGATGCGCGGCGGCAAGGAGTCCAGGGTAACTTCATCGCCCGGCATAAATGCCATGGCATAGCGTACGGCGTTCCTCAGCTCCCGCACATTCCCCGGCCATGGGTATCGCGACAGCTGATCAGCCACCTCCAGCGGAATCCGCAGGCCAACGTCCTGCAGGCCCCTGCCGCTGCGCAGCACATGTTGCACCATCGGCAGGATATCTTCCGGACGTTCCCGCAAGGGCGGAATCGCCAACACGATCACCGCCATGCGCAGATACAAATCGGGCAGGAAAAGCCCTTGTTGTATGCGATCCTCCAGGTTGACATCACTGGCCGATAAAATCCGTACGTTCACAGCAACCGGTGCCGTGGCCCCCACCGGCGTCATCTGCCGGTCCCGCATGACCTGCAGCAATTTTTCCTGCAGCGTCGTCGAGAGGGTGGAAATCCCATCCAGGAACAACGTGCCACCTTGCGCAGACGCCAGCAGCCCGGGGCGGGGCAACAGCGCCGTCCCTTTCCCACCGGCCACCGTCACGCCAAAGAGTTCAGCCTCCAGATCGCGCGAAGTCAGTGAG
>CAYSHQ010000203.1:0-3830 GCA_964430835.1 uncultured Lentisphaerales bacterium | reverse complement strand
ACAATGGAGGGAGAAATACGGCTTGTCGCGCCGACGGCTGTTGCCATGGATCTGCCGGGCCAGCATCTCCTTGCCGGTGCCGCGCTCCCCGGAGAAGAGCACACTGGCATCCGTGGGGGAAACCCGGCGCACCTGTTCACACACCCGCCGCATGGCGTCGCTTTCCGCCACGATGGCGTCCAGTAACACGGTCGACGGCGGCTTGACGGCACATCGAAGACCGGCCAGTTCCGCCTTTTTCTGCGCCTCGCTGAGCGCCCGTTTGACGGTGGAAATCAGCTCATCCACGCGGAACGGCTTGGTGAGATAGTCAAACGCCCCATGCTGCACGGCGCTTTGCGCCGTTTCAAAGGCCCCGTAGGCCGTCAGCAGAATCACGGGCAAGTGCGGCCATTTGGCATGGATGTTCGTCAACAGCTCCATGCCATCCATGGGGGCCATGCGCACATCACTGATCACCAGATCAATCGCCTGGCCTTCCAGCAAGTTCAACGCCGTCACGCCATCGCCCGACGGCACCGGGCTCTGCCCATCGGCCCGCAACAAGGTTTCGAGCAGCTTCAACACCTTGGGGTCATCGTCAACTATGAGAATCCGAGCCATTGCACCTTACATCATAGGCTGGGCATACCGGCATTGACAATCGGAATCATACGAGAGGGCACACTCCATTCAACCGTCTGCCCGGTCGGCTGCGGCCCGCACCGGAAGTAGTATTGATCACAGGACAACGGCGCTTGGAACTGGTGTGGCACCCCCTGCTCCATCCAGCGATGCAGGATCACGGGGCGGACCGGCAGCATCGCGGGGCGGTCCAACTGGCCGGAACCTTGCAAATCCTCAATGGAAAGGACTGGTCACACGGACAAAGATACGCCGTTGCGAGTGGTCCAGGAGCACGCGCCCGGCATAGGTCTGCCGCCCCGCCCCATTCGTGGTGCAGGCCAGCTCCGCGATCATCTCGTACGCCCCCCCCTCGCGACGCCATGCCATGGTCACCGTCCCCTCCGCACCGGTCTGCGTCGCGGTTCGCACCACGCTCTGAATGGTAAACCAGGCAAACGACGCCCCGTCGGGGGCTTCCCACGCCACCGTAGCCTCCACGGCATCGCGCCCCTGCGGTGCAATCTGCATGCGGGTTTCATCCAACGGCTGTACCCCACCCTCGCGAATCGTCACGCGTTCTGCCAGTGGCACCGTGGCGGCACGGCGAAAATCGACCGGCAGGTCCCATGGCACAGTTGGCAACCCATACCGGTCCTTACTCTGGAGCTGCCTGATATTGATCCCCTCCTCCAGCACGGGTGCCAGGTCGTCCAGCGGTTGCAAGACCGCTTCCAACCGGAACCGCGAGACCCGTGCCTGCGCCCCTATGGTCAGGCGGATCGAAAAGGTATGCCGCCCCGCCAGCGCACTGGCTAACACCATCGTTTCATCGCGCCCCATGGCAGCCAGCGGCATGGGCAACCAGTTGCCGAAGGCGTCGTTGACGGCCAGTTGCACCTCGCCCGTAGCGCACAGGGTAAGCCGTGCCCCCGCCTCTTTGGTATCGGCGATCGGTCCCGGCAGGAAGAATGGGATTTGACACCAACCGGGACCGACCACGCCGTCCGCATCCTGTATCAACCCCTGCCGGGGTAGCGCTGCGGCATCAAAATCAACGACACCAGTTGACAGCTGCGGTTCAAATGTCCAGCGTGCGCCCCCCTGTTCGCACGCACCCACGCACAATGTTTCTCCGGGACGCAGCAGGTAATCCGGATGGCGGGCATGATACCCGTTGGTCACGGCAGGGCGTTGCGCCACCAGACGCGACGCAAAAGCCCCTGGGACCAGGCGAGCCGCCTGGTCGCGAGCATGGAGTCCAGACCTCGCCGCGTGGGCCTGACAACCGGCCAGCAGGAAGCCGACTGGCAACAGGCACAACGCCCTACTCCACGTTCTGTACCTGCTCCCGGATAGCTTCCAACTCCGCCTTGCCCGCCACGACCAGTTTTGCAATGGAAGCATCATTAGCTTTGGATCCAATCGTGTTGATCTCGCGGAAGAACTCCTGACAGAGAAAATCCATAGTCCGTCCGCACGATTCTCCACCCGCGAGCATCTCCCGCGCCTGACCAAAGTGACTATCGAGACGGGTGAGCTCCTCCTGGATATCGCAGCGGTCGGCAAACAGCGCCACTTCTCGCGTCAGCGTAGCCGCATCCAGCTGCAACCCATTGGTGGCGGCCGCAATCCGATCGGCCAAGGCCTGCCGGTAACTGCGGGCTACGACGGGGGCGCGTTGCCGGATCCGGGCCACCAACCGGCGCAAGCGGCCCAGACGCGCCGTCAGATCCCGGGACAACGCCTTCCCTTCGCGCTGCCGCATCGCCAACAGTTTGGACAGGGCGTCTGCCACCGCACGTTCCACCAGTGGCCGGACCGTTTCCGGGTCCAGTGCAGGTGCTTCCACGCGCAGCACATCCGGCCAATCCAGCAAGCAACGGGCGGTTAGATCGTCCTGGATCCCCAGTTTATGCGCCGCCTGGCGCAGCGCCGCCAGCCGCGCACGCGCCAACTCCAGATCAAGCTGCACCGCCTGTCGGCCGCTTTGGCTGCGCCGAATATCGATTGTGCCTTTGAGATGGCCCCGCCGGATCACCGCACGCACCTGCGTCTGAACCTGCGCCTCCAGCGCGGACCACTCGCGTGGCAAGTTCACGTGACAATCGAACTGCTTGCGGTTGACCGAACTCCATTCCGCCACCACCAGCAGCCCCTGTCCACTGGCCTGTCCCCGGCCAAAGCCGGTCATGCTGATCACACTCATCGCGTACTCCTATCAGGCCAGATCTGTTGCAGACACTCTTGCTTCAGCGTTTGATACCGGGGCGTATAGCGGGGCCCGAGTTGCGCCTCACGATGGTCAAAGCCAAAGGCGCGGCGGCTGACCACCAGCACCGGCGGCGCTTGCACGCGCTTCGCCACCGCCAGCCCCTGGTAGAGATTCCAGCAGCGTTCAACATCCGCCACAAAGGCCGCCGCGTGCGGGAAGAGCGTCGCGACCGACCCCTCGTAGCCGAGTTGTTGCTCCAGCGTACCATCGAGCCACCATGCCAGAATCTCCTCCGGCGACGGCCGATCCCACCGTTCGACCCAGACCCGCAGCAGCGCATCGTGATACGGATAGACAAAGGGGTCCCCCTTGTGTTCATCCACCGCCTGCGCCAGGCTCAGCTCGGCTGAGGGTGTCACGCGAAAGATCCCTTCCGGAATGACCGGCCGGCCGAAGACGCGCGCATTGAAGTCGCGTGCCACGGCATAGACCTGCCCCTTCCACAGATCCCCGATGGGCGCCAGATACCCGGCGATATCGCCATACATGGTACCGTAGCCCGTCGCCATCTCGGTCTTGTTGGCATTGCAGGTAAAGGCCGCGCCAAACGCCGCCGCGACACCCGCCAGCACCCGCGCCCCCCGATCACGCGCCTGCACGTTTTCCATCACCGCCTGCGTCACCCGCAGCCGGAACTCCCGCCCCGACGGCTGGCGCGCCACCACCTCGTCGAGTTGCCGCCGCGTCAGGTCCACGGCCTCGTCAATCGGCACTTCCGCAAAGAGGCACCCCAGGTTTTGCGCCACCTCACGGGCCAGGTGGCGGGTGGTGGCCGAGTTGAAGCGCGTAGGCAGATTGACCAGCAGCAACTCTTCTGGAGGGAGCAGCCGCGCATGCAGGGCTGCCACAGCGGCCGAGTCAATGCCACCGGATATGCCGATGACGACGCGGCCGATCTTCCGGTCCGCCAGAAACCGTCCGGCGCCAAACAGGAGCGCATCGGTAGTCACGG
>CAYSHQ010000202.1:1077-4707 GCA_964430835.1 uncultured Lentisphaerales bacterium | reverse complement strand
CCGGAGTTGCGGCCTACAACACTACAACGCAAAGCAAGTGGATCAGGGATGCGCCTGAACTGCGGCATGGCCGCTAAAAGGGGTGGAGCTTTCGGGGCGCACCGGTTATGATTATTACTTTGTCCTCATTAAGGAAAGGTCTTCGCACCATGCCAACTCCGGCCGATGCTGCCGTTGTCACCCTTCTGCGCAAGACGGGGCTGCTGAGTGACGCCCAGATTGAGCAGGCCTTGGCGGCTGATCGTTCGGATGGTGCCGGCTTGGTGGCCGCGATCGTGCGGCTGGGCCTGGCACGCGAAGAGGAACTCCTCCAAAAACTGGCGCCGACGCTGGGGATGACCTATACCGCACTGGAAAAGGCCGAACCCGAGGCCGAAGCCGTGCAGAAACTGGCGGCCCGTGCCGTCTACCAGTACCACGTCATGCCCATCCGGCTGGCCAGCGGCGTCCTGACCGTGGCAGCCTCTGACCCCTTCAACGTGGGCATGACCGATGGTCTGCGCCTGGCGGCCGGCGGCCCGGTGCGCATCACGCTCAGCACGGCGGCCGCCATCGAGAAAGCCTCGCGCAAGCACTACGGCGTGGGCGCAGAAACCGTCGAGCGCATGATCGAGGACGGCCGCTACGAACTCGATACCACCGAGGCCACCATCTCCAAGCTGGACCTGAATGACATGGGCCAGGAGGCCTCCATCGTCCGCTTCGTGAACCAGATCATCGCGGAAGCCGATCGCCAGGGTGCCACGGATATCCACTTCGAGCCCATGGAAGAGGAGCTGCGCATCCGCTACCGCATCGACGGTGTCCTGCACAAGGTGGACGTGCCGCTGCAGCTCAACCGCCTCAAGGCCGCCATCCTCTCGCGCCTCAAGGTCATGGCCAACCTCGACATCGCCGAGAAGCGCATGCCGCTGGACGGCCGCATCGGCATCCGGCTCGGTGGACAGGACATTGACATCCGTGTTTCGACCATGCCCACGGTCTACGGCGAGAGCATCAGCCTGCGTCTGCTGCAGAAGAGCGATAATTTTGTGCGCCTGAAGGACCTGGGGATGGCGACGCGTGAACATCACTTGATCGAGAAGATCATCCACCGCCCCAATGGCATCTGCCTGGTCACCGGCCCCACCGGCTCCGGTAAGACCACCTCGCTCTACGCCTTCCTGCACGAGATCAACACCATGGATGTGCGCATCCTGACGGTGGAAGACCCGATCGAATACGAAATGGGCGGCATCAATCAGGTGCTGGTACGCCAGGATATCGGGCTGACCTTTGCGCGCGTGCTGCGCTCGTTCCTGCGCCAGGACCCGGACATCATCATGGTGGGTGAAATTCGCGATGCCGAAACCGCCGAAATTGCCATCAACGCCTCGCTGACCGGTCACTTGGTCTTCAGCACGCTGCACACCAACGACGCGGCGGGCGCCTTTGCGCGTTTGATTGACATGGGGGTGGAGCCATTCTTGGTGGCCTCGGCCGTGGCCGCGGTGATGGCCCAGCGTCTGGTGCGCCGCCTCTGCCCGCACTGCCGACGCACCGAAGCACTCGACATGACCCTCTGGAACAACGCGACGCCGCCCCCTTCGTACCAGGTATATGCGGCGGTGGGGTGCGAAAAGTGCACCCAGACCGGCTATCGCGGCCGACGCGGCATCTTCGAACTGCTTACCATGCACGACGCCGTCGAATCGCTCGTCATCAACCGTCGCTCCGCCAATGAAATCAAGGCCGCGGCCGTGGCGTCCGGCATGCGGACCTTGCGCGACGACGGCTGGGACAAGATCTTTGCCGGCACCACCACCGTCGAAGAAGTGATGCTCGCCACGGAAGACAATGAGTAACTTCAACTACAAGGCCCGCGCCAAGGACGGCCGCCGCATCGAAGGGCAGGTTGACGCAGCCGACCGCCGCGCCGCGCTACTGGCGATCGAACGGCTGGGGCACATGCCACTTTCGGTCACCGAAGCCGGCGGCAGCGCCAAGTCGGCGGCCAAGGCCGCGGCTGGTGCGCGTCATTCCTGGTGGAAGATGGAAGAGCGCGACCGCATGAAGGCGCGCGAAGTGCTGCTCTTCACGGCCGAGCTCAGCGACTTGCTGGCGGCGGGCATGAATCTGGGCTCCGCGCTGAACTGCCTCGCGGGGCACGGCGGTGGCCAGACCCCGGCGGCTCGCACCGCCTCTGACCTGCGCGACCGCATCGTGCGCGGCGAAGCGCTCTCCGATGCCTTGGCCGCCCACCCCAAGAGCTTCCCGGAACTCTACGCCAACATGATCCGCGCCGGCGAAGCCAGCGGCGCCCTGCCGGACGTGCTAGCCCGGCTCGTGGTACACTACGAGCGACTGCTGGACATGCGCGAACGCATCACCATGGCGCTGGCCTACCCGACCATTGTGCTCATTATGGGCATCATCACGGTGGTGGTTGCCATGGTTGCGATTATCCCCAAGTTCATGACGATTTTTAAGAACATGAAGGTCGCGCTGCCGCTGCCCACCCAGATTCTGATTTCCACCAGCCATTTTTTGCAGGTTTACGGAATTTTTGTGGTGCTTGCGCTCGTATTGGCCGGCATTATGTTCCAGCGCCATATCCAGACCGCCACCGGTAGATTCTGGTGGGACGGCTTCAAGCTGCGGGTGCCGCTGATCAAGGGGATTATCGCTACCGGTGTGTACGCAAATTTTGCCCGCACGCTCCAGACGCTGATGGCCAACGGCGTTCCGGTGCTGCAGGCACTCAAAATCACCGAGCAAACCGTGGGCAACAAAGTGATTGGCGAAGAGTTGCGCCGCGCCCGCGAGCGTGTGACCGACGGCACCACCATCTCCGGCCCGCTGGCCGCCGGCAAGGTCTTCCCCCCCATGATGACCGACATGATGGCCATCGGCGAACAGACCGGCGACATGGCCGGCGCGCTGGAGCACATCGGCCGCCGCTACGAGAGCGAACTCGACCGCAACATCAAGATCTTCACCACCGCCCTCGAGCCGATCCTAATCGTACTCGTGGCTGGCGTAGTCGGCTTCGTCGCGATTAGCATTCTCATGGCCGTAATGAAGGTGACAACTGGCTTGGGTAGGTGAAGTAGAAGCGGCCGCGAAACACGCGCCTGCGTGGTGACCATCACGCGCAGAGGCAAAGGACAAACAAGATGAACAGTACGCGAAAAGTAGAACAACATGCACGGGGCGGTTTCACACTGGTGGAACTGCTGTTGGTTGTGACCATCCTTGGGGTGCTAGCCACAATTGTTGTCGTGAAACTGGGCGGGCAGAGCGAACGCGCCCGTATTGAGGCCACCCGCGCCAGCATTAGCGGCATCAGCACGGCGGTCGGCACCTTTGAGGCCACCAAGAGCCGCCTGCCGGACTCGCTGGACGAGCTTTGCGCCGAGAGCGGCGACAGCGCCGCCCTGCTGGACAAGGCCAACCTCAACGACTCCTGGGGCACTCCCTTCCAGTACAAGAAGACCGGCAAGTTCAAGTACGAGATCCGCTCCGCCGGGCCGGATCGCAACGTGGGGAGCGAGGACGATTTGCTGAACTGAGGCGCGGGGGAGGGCGCACCTGCCAAGCAGGCGACAGTTTGAAAAAACCGACTTTCAGGGGGCAAAATACTTTCCGCCG
>CAYSHQ010000202.1:0-1067 GCA_964430835.1 uncultured Lentisphaerales bacterium | reverse complement strand
GGGTTCAGGAACGCCAATCTCCCTGAACCCCGAACCCTGAACCCTTTCTCATGGCCTTTAACATCACCGAATCCTGCTATGCGCTCCGTCCCCCATACGTCCCTGCATCGTCGCCTGCGCGCGGCGTTTACGCTGATTGAGCTGCTGCTGGTGATTGCCATTATGGGCGTTTTGGCAGCCGTACTGATCCCGCAATTCAGTGCGGGGAGCAGCGGCGTGCAGGTGCGTACCGCAGCCATGGCTTACATGCAATCCGCCCGCTACGCCCGGACCATGGCGTTGCTCTACCAACTGGAAACGGTAATCGCCTGCGACGCTGGCGGCGTCCTCCGCGTGGAGGCTGGTGCCGCGCGCGGCGAAGCGCAGGGCCCATACGTCGCCCCGCCGGAGCCGACCGGCACCGCCGCAGAGGGGGGCGACACCGCCCGCCTCTTCTCCAAGGCCGAGCCACCCGCGGGCGCCGCCGGTACCAAGGCGTCCTCATCCGCGCGCCTCCTCTCCCTGAAGCAGCCCGGCACCAGCGCACTCGACCAGCCCGGCGCGGGCGCGGAGCCCGATACTGAGTCGCCGGCCACTGCCGAGGAACTCGCCACCGCAGGCGATCCGGCCGCGGCCATCCGCGCCGAACAGACCTTCGAGAGCGTCCATTTCACCTTTCTGGAGTTTACCGACGAGCGACCAGACGATGCGGCCCGCGACGCGATGGTGGGCACCGAGTCATTCCGTATCAGCTATCGCAGCAACGGCACCTGCCGCCCCTACCGGGTACGCGTAGCCGATAATTCCGGCACCGAACTCTTCCTGAGCGTGGATATGCTGGGTATGACCGTAATCGAGGGGGATGAGCGCGAATGAGTACGACAGCGCATATCGACCCCGTTATGGCGCATACCGCCCCCTTTGTTCGGGATGAAAGCGCATTGGATCAAGGGTTCAGGGTTCAGGGTTCAGGGGGAAGCTCCCGGGATCAAGGGCTCAGGGTTCAGCAGGTATGCCCTGAGCTTGCCGAAGGGGGTTCAGGCGTCAGCAACCAAGAACCAGGAACCAGGAACCAGGAACTCGACACT
>CAYSHQ010000201.1:0-4726 GCA_964430835.1 uncultured Lentisphaerales bacterium | reverse complement strand
GATCCGTAGTTAGGGGGAAAATGGGCGCGATCGGCGAGCAGCCAGCAACGTCGCATAATATATGTTATGTAAACTAATCGGGTGCCGCACGGGGGGGGGACCCGCCGACACCCGATTTCCGCCTCGCGCCGGTCGGCTCAGATCGCAGACATGCTGCGCAAGGCTTGCATTCGCGCGGCGATCTCCGCTGACGTCAGGCGCTCGAGCCGCTCGGTGCTGAAGGCTTCCACACCGAAAGACGCTACGACACTGCCATGCAGGAGCGCACGTCGTAACAGCCCTTCGTCAATACGCTCCGCCCGCGTGTGTGCCAGAAACCCCATGAAAGCCCCCGCAAAGCAGTCGCCCGCACCCGTGGGATCTTCCACCTGTTCCACCGGATAGGCTGGAATCAAAGAGATTCCCGTTGCGGAACAGAGCATGGCGCCGTGTTCCCCCTTCTTGATCACCACATATTGTGGCCCCATGGCCAGTACGGCCCGCGCACAGTCCAGCAGGTTGTGGTGCCCGGTTAATAGACGCGCTTCCGCATCGTTCAGCGTCAGCAGGTTGGCGCGCCGGATTACCTGTACCAAATCCTGTCGCGCGATGCGAATCCAGAGGTCCATGGTGTCTACCACGACGAAGGGCTGACCGCGCACTTGATCCAGCACATGCAACTGCAGCGACGGGCTGATATTGCCCAGCAGTACGAAAGGCGCCGCGCGGAAGGCTTCGGGCAACTCCGGCGAGAAGTCCGCAAACACACCCAATTGCGTGTCCAAGGTGCGCCGGTTGATGAAGTCCGCCTCATAGACGCCGGACCACCGGAAGGTGGCGCCCGGGCGAGTCTGCAGACCCGCTAAATCGATGCCAAAGCGCTGGTAGCGCGCTAGAAATGCCTCAGGGAAATCACTGCCCACCACACCCACGGCACCCGTCCGGGTAAAGAACGAAGCCGCCGCACAGGCATAGGTCACCGAGCCTCCCAGCAAATCGGTCCGCTTGACCCGGGGCGTCTCAATCGTGTCAATACCAATCGACCCGACGATCCATAATTGTACATCCGCCATATCGCGATCCTCCTGCTTTCTGGTAATACGGCCTACTTGTTCAGTCGCTCCCGCAGGTGCCAGGCCATGGCATCCAGCGCCAACTGGTAACTATATCCACCAAAACCTAACACCACGCCTACGCACACGCTGGATAGAAAACTGTGATGCCGGAATGTTTCGCGTGTGTGCACATTGGAGAGATGCACTTCGACACAAGGCAACCCGCTGGCCGAAATGGCATCGCGAATGGCAATACTGGTGTGTGTGTAGGCGCCGGCATTCAGGAGCAACCCATCCGCCTGGCCGCGACTTTGCCCGATGTACCGGACCAACTCCCCTTCACAGTCGCTCTGAAACGTCTCTATGGTTATGCCCAGCGACGCGCCTTTCCGGCTCACCGCCGCCATGATGTCGTCCAGCGTTTCGCTGCCATAAATGCCCGGTTCGCGCTTACCCAGTAGGGCCAGATTCGGTCCATTCACCACGCGGATCTTCATTGCGCATCTCCTTGTTCGTCCTTGCCGCCGGACGCATTGTATTCGAATCGCAGGCAGCATTTCAACCGGCCACAACAGCCATTGATGGCGGTCGGATTGATCGCGATATTCTGTGCCTTGGCCATGCGAATATTGACGGCGCGGAATTGATGCAACCACGTCGCGCAGCAGAGTGCCCGCCCGCAGGAACCAAAACCGCCCAGCATGGCGGACTCATCGCGCACGCCGGCATGCCAAACTTCAATGCGCGTCTGCAATTCCCTCTGGAGCTGACCAACCACCCGTCGGCAATCAATGTGGTTGGACGCACTGAATAATATGCGCAAGCGGTCCCGCCCCAAGGTGTAATGCGCGGCCAACGGCTTGATCACCATACCGCTTTCTTTCAGCAGGTGCACAAAGCGCTGCAACGCCTGGTCGGCTCGTTTCTCATTATCGGCCATGCGGGTCAGATCCGTGGGGGTTGCGAGTCGCCGTATGAGTGGCAGTCGTTGGGCCGCTGGTTCTTTCGTCCGGTGTGTCGGGGTGCAGCCTTCACCCAAATAGGTGCCGATATCCAAGCCCCACTCCATCTCTGCCAGAAATTTGTCGCCACGCTGCGGCTGCGCCATGCCTTCCGGCAGTGCGACCGTCTCACACGCACGCCCTGCAAATGACAAACGTATGCCTCCAGCCATATAGGTATCACCCGGGTGTAAGTCGTGCCGTCGCGGTCGGTGAGGGTACGCCGCTGACAAACCGATCCATCCAGTACGAAAAAACCGTCTCCTCGGCCAAGCTGCGTTCCAGTTGCCGGTTGAGTTCTTCTGCGCCATCGACATTGGCCATGGCCTGTGCCAGCGTCAGGTTGGTCGCGCGTTCTGTGAGCAGGGCATGATGCTCCTGATAATACAGTTGCTCCACGGTGCCGCCGGCGCGTAGCAACAGTAAGTCCCGGTACCAAAACAATAGAGCCCGCAGTAGATCCGTACGTATTTCCCGGTAGCGTGCGCTGATGCGCGCCTTAATGACGTCATCGTCCTCATCCAAGGTGCTCGCCTCCGCCTTGACCTCGGCCTTGACTTCAGTCTCGGCGGCATCCTTTATCGCTGAGAGCAATTCCGTCAGGCGTGCCGCCAGCCCCATCGCCGGTACGGGGCCGGGTGGTGTCGCCGCGCTCAAACAAGCAAGCAGCCGGGTCCGCCATGGTTCTGCCAGCACGACAGCGGCGTCGAGTTCGATGCGCTGGCACCGCGAGATGATCGTCGGCATGATCTCCTGGGGGGCATCTGTCAATAGTAGAAATAACGTCTGCGGCGGGGGTTCTTCCAATGTTTTCAGGAAAATGTTGGCCGCCGCGTCGGTGAGCCGGTCGGCCCCCATAACCACACCGACTTTCCATCCCCCGGCCAAAGACGTCTGCGCAATTTCCGCCAGCAACTTTTCCCGCATGGCATCCGCACTGATAACACGCGATTTCTTCTCCGGTTGCAGCCAAAAGAGGTCGGCCAGCGTCCGTGACCGTGCTTGCTGGCAGGTGAGGCAGGTGCCGCAGGGTCCCTGCGCCTGCGGGCAGAAGAGCAACTGCAGAATTTGCTGGGCCAGTTCGCCGCCTGCGCCGCGAGTCGGGCCGGCGATCAGATAGGCATGCGCGAGCCGGGCGCGCGTATGCGCCTGGCGGATCAGCTCAAAGGCGGCATCAACCTGCATGATGGCTGGCACCCCATTGTTGTTGCACCAGTCGCCAGATTTCTGCGCTGGTTTGTTCGAGAGGCAGCATGCTGTTCAGCACGTGGAACCGGGTCGGCTCGGCGGCGGCTAGTTCCAGATATCCGTTGCGCAACCGCTCATGGAACTCCCGTGCGGCCCGCTCGATCCGATCGCTCTGTGCGGAGCGTGCCGCCAGTCGTCGGAAGCTCTCTTCGACCGGTACATCTAACAGAATGGTTAGGTCAGGCACGAGCCCACCTGTCGCAAAGCGGTTCATGGCGCGAAGTTCATCCAGGTTGAAGCCGCGGCCATATCCTTGATACGCCAGGGTGGAATCCGTAAAGCGGTCGCAAAGCACGCAGGTCCCCTGCTCCAGGGCCGGCCGGATCACCTGCGTCACGATTTGCGCCCGACTGGCGCAAAACAGCAACGTCTCGGTGCGTGGATCCATATCGGCATCCGAACAGTCGTGTTGCAAGAGCTGGCGAATGGCTTCGCCGGTGCGCGTGCCGCCCGGTTCGCGGGTCAGCAGCACGGGTACACCGGCCGTACGCAACTGCTCAGCCAACCGTTGGATCTGTGTGGTCTTGCCGCACCCTTCCGGGCCTTCCAAGGTAATGAATGCGCCACGTTTCACAGTTTCTTCACCTTCTGGCCATCCTTGCCGTCACGCACTTCCCATCCCAGTCGCGCCAATTCGTCGCGCAGGCGGTCGGACTCCGTCCAGTTGCGACTCTGGCGGGCAGTCTGGCGGGCGGCCAGCGCTCGGGACACCTCCTCCGGCAGAGCCGTATCCTTCGGCCGCCCCATGGCGAGGATGCCGAGCACCCGGTCCCAGTCCGCCAGCAGGGCTTGCAGGGCGGCCGCTTCCGCGGGGGCAAGTGCGCCGCTCTGCATGGCGCTATTCCCCTCCCGCACCACGGCAAAGAGGGCCGCCAGGGCTTCGGGTACATTGAGGTCATCGAATAACGCCGCATCAAATTGTTGCTGGCAGGTCACCGCCCAGGCCGGCAGCGCCGGACCCGCTGGGACACCGGCGGCCGTTTCTGCCAGACGATCGGCGAACTCATCCAGTCGTGCTAGCGAGGCACGCGCGGCTTCCACGGCATCAAAGGTAAAGTTCAAGGCTTGCCGGTAGTGCCCGTTGATCAGCACATAGCGCAACTCGCGCCCGGCATATTTCTTGCCCAGCAGATCGCGCAGGGTAAAGAAATTGCCAAGCGACTTGGACATCTTCTCGCCGTTGACGCGCAAGTGCGCGCAGTGCATCCAGACCCGTACAAACGGCTGACCGGTGGCCCCCTCGGTCTGGGCGATCTCGTTCTCGTGATGCGGGAACAAGTTGTCAATGCCGCCGGTGTGCAGGTCGAAGGTCTCGCCGAGGTATTTCATGGCCATGGCGGAACATTCGATATGCCAGCCGGGACGTCCCCTGCCCCAGGCCGAATCCCACACCACGTCGCCGTCGTTCGCCTCCCACGCTCTCCCCCGGGCAACGTCGCCGCC
>CAYSHQ010000200.1:0-4763 GCA_964430835.1 uncultured Lentisphaerales bacterium | reverse complement strand
CCTGAACCCCGAACCCTGAACCCTCCGCTTGCAAAACCGGAGGTTTTGCAAGCGCCTCTATTGACTGCTGTTTGTCACTCCTCCTGCGAAACCACCACACGCTTCAGGTACGGACTCCGCGCCGGATCATGCGTCGTCATTACCACGCGGTACTGCCATCGTGGTTTGTGGTGGAGGCGTGCGGTTCCGTTCCGGTGTCAGGCCGCAGTACACGGCCAGATAGAGCCGCTGTGTATCCACACCCATCCAGGCCCGCGTTTCGGGCATGGCGTTTGACCCCACCACGGGCACAACGAACGTGCGCGTCGCTTCCGCGTCCTTCCACTCCTCGGCGCTCCACACGCCATCAATGACCGGCACCCTCGGCAGACGCGGAATCACGATCGAGGGGAGCGCAGTCGCGTTGAGCGTCGAATCCGGCGCCGGCTCCAAGCGGCAACGCACGCCCGGCGGGTCCGTCGGCCTGTTCGTGCGGGGTGTTGTACTCCTTCACGTGCCACTGGTCTTCGCCGATCGCCCCGGCGAGCGCGGTGAACTTCCTGTCCTTCTGCAGTTCCTGGTAGTAGAAGGCGTGTAACTGCTCAGGTGCCAGTGTTCAGTGTTCGGGGTGGGGCGGGGCCGCCGGACCCGCCGCCGTCAAAGGAGTGCGCATGAATCTGCCGCAAGGCTTGGGAGGGCGAGGCTCCCGCCGAGCCGGACACCGGTATCCTGCCGCTCTTCCAGGGCGGCTCACCGGGAGGTTCGCCCTCCCACTCAGGACCAAGCATTGCACCTCTCAACCCCACTCGTTAACCATAATCATCCACTGGCACCTGAGCAGTTACGATTTCTCACTTTCTTGCTGCGCACGGACAGTTCCAAATGGCTTCTCGGTCCCACATTTAGCCGCATGCGTTTGCGGCGCAAACACAAAACTAACAATTGCGTAACAATGACCTGACAAGGAGAGGGCATGCTCTTTCCCACGCACAGGAGGAACTCGCGTGAACCGAGCAACCATGACTATGACCGCGCGTCAGCGCGGACGACGGCGTCTGCTGGAATTAGCTGGGCGCTTGTTGCTATTGGCGTTGACTTCGGTTGCGGCGGTGTCCGTGCTGCTGATCATCGCCTACATTGCGCGCGATGCGTGGCCGTTCTTCCAGGAGCGGGGGTGGCGCGAGTTCTTCTTCTCGACAAATTGGTATCCATCGCGTGAGCCGGCGGAATTTGGGGCGGCCACGATCTTTATCGGTACAACCCTGGTGGCTTGCGGAGCGACGGCGCTGGCCGTGCCGCTGGGTGTGGCGGCGGCCGTGTGCCTGAGCGATGTGCTCCCTTTCGGTTTGCGCCAGGTGGTCAAACCGGTCGTGGAAGTGCTGGCTGCCATCCCGTCGGTAGCCTATGGCTTTTTTGCGCTGGTGGTCTTGGCGCCCCTCTTGCAGGCGCATGGTGGCGCGTTGCTGGCGGGGACGTGGTGGGTCATAGTCGGCCCACTGCTGGTCATGGGGGCGATCCTGCTGGCGGGCCTAGTGGCCGGACGGGTGGCATCGCCGCAGCGGCAGCGGATCTGGCAGGGTGTGTTCATGGTGGTGCTGCTGTCTGTGGCTGGCGCGGTGCTGTTGGCTGGGCATCAAGCGTTGGTAGAATTGCAGGTGGGGAGCGGCGTCAACGCACTGAATGCTTCGCTGATTCTCGGCATCATGGCGTTGCCGACCGTGGTAAGTGTCTCGGAGGATGCGCTGCAAGCCGTAGGGCGCGAGTTGCGGGAGGGGAGTTATGCGCTGGGTGCAACGCGGGCTGAGACTGTGGTGCGCGTGGTGCTGCCGGCGGCCAGTAGTGGCATCCTGGCGGCGGTGCTGTTGGGAATCATGCGGGCGCTAGGGGAAACCATGGTCGTCTGGATGGCTTCGGGTAATGCCGCGCAAATTCCCACCCCTTGGTACAACCTGCTGGAACCGGTGCGCACGCTCACGGCCACGATTGCCGGCGACATGGGCGAGGCCGACCACGTCGCCAGTTCCATGCGCTACAGCGTGCTCTTCGCTATGGGGTTGTGCCTGCTGCTCTTCAGCTTGGCCGCCAATTTAATCAGTGAACGCATTGTTAACCGGGAACGCAAACGTCTGTTAGGAGGTTGAGCTGTGAACCTGGCTACACGAAGATTGCTGGATCGTGCGTTTACGGGCACCGGGGTGTTTGCCACGGTGCTGATGGTTGCCGCTTTGCTGGTGATTCTGGGGCCGATCTTTCTGCGGGGGGCCGGGGCTTTTTGTTTCCAAGGCACCTTGGAACACCGCCGGTTCCTGCTGGAGCATTTCTCCCGTGGCGATGCGCCGCGCCTGGCGCAGGATCTGGCTGCGGCCCGTGCCGCCCGCGCGCCGGCATATCAGCTGCTGGCGGACTTTGAGACCGAGCTGGCGACGTTCCCGGCTGGCCGGCGGCGGGAACTCCGGCCCGGGTTCACCGAAGTGCGCAAGCTGGTGACGGAGTTGCTCGGGCCGGCACCGGGGACTCAGCCGTCCAACCTGCCGCGTAACTGCTATGGCCAGACGCGTTGGGATTATGCGCAGGGGAAACTGGATCGCTTGCTGTACGAGCAGAGCTGGTTGTTTACCAACGGCGTGAGCGTGGCGGTGCGGTCCCCACGGGCAGAACGCTTTGCCGGCACGGCGTTAGCGCCGCTCTTTCCATTGATGCGGGAGCAGACCGGTGCCATGCTGCTGCCGCGCTGGACGTTCTACGCCGGTTTTCTGTTTGATTCATCGCTGGATGCCCACTTTTTTGGGGGGATAGGCCCCGAGGTGCTGGGGACCATCTATCTGACGCTCGGGGCCATGCTGCTGGCGATTCCGTTCGGCGTGATTGCGGCCGTCTACTTCCAGGAATATGCGCATGGGGGGTGGTGGTTGACGTTCCTGCGTTCCTGTGTCAGCACCCTGGCGGGCGTGCCGAGCATTGTTTTCGGACTATTCGGGTTGGCCTTCTTTATCAACACGTTGCATGTTTCGAAAGGTAAGAGTGTGCTGGCGGGATCATTAACGCTGGCACTGATGGTCCTGCCGACCATTATCCGGGCTTCCGAGGAGGCGATCCGCGCGGTACCGCGTACCTACAAGGAGGCGGCTATGGCGTTGGGGGCCGGACGCTGGCGTACGATCATCACGGTCATTCTGCCGGCCGCGCTGCCGGGGATCCTTACCGGGGTGGTGCTCAGCATGGGGCGGGCGGCTGGCGAGACGGCGCCGATCATCTTTACGGCGGCCGTGAGTTTTGGTGCGGCACCGGCCTTGACGCAGCTATTTACGCACAGCACCCCGGCGCTGCCATGGAATATCTATAACCTGTGCACCGAACACGAGGCGGTGGAGGCAGTCCGGCATGTGCAGTACGGCATGGTACTCACGCTGGTCCTGCTGGTCTTGTTGTTAAACCTGTCCGCCATTGTGTTACGAGCCCGGTTGATCCGGCGGAACAAGGGGTGAGTGATTGGTATCCCGCCGTGGCTGGTCTGCGCGGCACAAGGGAGGAGAAGCAGTATGGCTAATATGTTCCAAAGTCCCAGAGCGTCGGCGCCGACGGACAGCGCCACGGTGGCGTCGACGCAGGTGGTTGCACGTGACTTTTCGGTCTTTTACGGCGCACACGAGGCGGTGCGGCAGGTTTCTCTGGCGATTCCGGCGGGCGAAGTCACCGCCATTATCGGCCCCAGTGGCTGCGGCAAGAGCACCTTCCTGCGCGCCATTAACCGCATGAACGACCTGATCCCCGCCTGCCACGTCACCGGTGAACTGCTCTTTGCGAGCGAGCCGGTGTACGGTGACAACACGGATGTGGTTGTGCTGCGCCGGCATGTCGGCATGGTCTTTCAGAAGCCCAATCCTTTCCCGAAGTCCATCTTCGATAATGTGGCCTACGGGCCGCGGCTGCACCAGTCCCATAAGCACGAGGAGTTGCGCGGGATCGTGGAAACCAGCCTGCGTAGCGCGGGGCTCTGGGACGAGGTCAAGGATCGGCTGGATCGCAATGCCCTGGGGCTCTCCGGCGGCCAGCAGCAGCGCTTGTGTATTGCACGCGCTTTGGCGGTGCAGCCCGAGATGCTGTTGATGGATGAGCCTACCTCCGCGCTGGACCCCAAGGCCACCGCACGCATTGAGGATCTGATTGGCGAACTGCGGGGGCGCTACACGATTGCCATCGTCACGCATAACATGCAGCAGGCGGCGCGCGTGTCGGATCGGACGGCCTTCTTCTATGAGGGGCATCTGATTGAGTTCGGCGCGACTGAACAGATCTTTACCAACCCGGCGCAAAAACAGACCGAAGCCTATATCACTGGGCGATTTGGCTGAGTCGTGGTTCAGGCAGCAGGTTCGCAAACTGGCCGTACCAGGAGGAGATGAGAGATGGCGATCATTTTTATGCGCGAGATTCAAGCCTTGCAGGAGAGTGTCCTGCGGCAGTCCATCGAGGTGGAAGACCGGTTGCGCCGGGCGCTGGTGGCCGTCGCTCAGCGCGATGTGGCACTGGCCGACGCGGTGGAGGCGGGCGATGAGGAGATTGACCGGCGCGAACTGCTGATCGAGGAGGAGTGCCTGAAGTTGCTGGCCCTGCACCAGCCGGTGGCTTCCGATCTGCGGTTTCTGGTCGGGATTCTGAAGCTGAACAATGACCTGGAACGCATGGGTGATCTGGCGGTGAACATTGCCGATCGTGCGCGGCGGCTGGCGGCCGCGCCGTATGCGGGCAACGAGCCGATGATTGAACAGATGGGGGTGTTGGTC
>CAYSHQ010000199.1:0-4765 GCA_964430835.1 uncultured Lentisphaerales bacterium | reverse complement strand
ACAATGGACGGACGCAGCGGCAGGGCGTGCCCCCTAGGCACCCCTGCCGCACAGCCGCGCAAGGAGACCCATGCCCCCCAACACCACCGCCGAGCCTGCCTGCCGCCCCCTCTCGATCCCCGCCGAACCGATCTTCGCCCCGCTGATCCCCGGGTTGCAACAGCTGGCGGATGCCTACCGCGTCAGCACATCCGAAGTAGATGACGAGATTCTGCAGCTCTTCCTGGACCAGTTGCACCTGGTGGTTCCGGCTCTGTCGGAGGGCGTGGCCGCCCGCGATGAGCAACAGATCCGGCAGGCCGCGCACTCCCTGCAAGGAATGGGGGGCACCATCGGCGTGCCGGAACTCTCGGTGGTCGGCCTGGAAATCAGCGCCGCCGCCCAACGCGCGGACTTCCCGCGCTGCCAGACGCTCCTGCAGGCCCTGCTGCGCTGGCTGCGACAAGCGGATCCTAGCCAACCCGACCGAGGAGAGCCGTGAGCGCACCTGACGAAAAGAGTGACGTGCCCAAAGCCTTGCTGGAGAAGCCGCTCACCGGCCGGGTGCTGGTGGTGGACGATGAGCTGGCCAACCGGGTCTATCTGCAAAAACTGCTGACGTCCCGCGGCTGCGAAGTGAGCGACGCCGCCAACGGCGAGAGCGCACTGGCGCTGATCCGCAGCCACCCGCCCGACCTGGCGCTGGTGGACGTGGTAATGCCCGGTGACTCCGGCTACGACGTCTGCCGGCGCATGAAGGCCGATCCTGCCAGCCGTGACATCCCGGTGATCATGGTGACCGCCCAGATCGGTGTGCCGGATGTGGAGAAGGGGTTTGACGCCGGCGCGTTCGACTATATCCGCAAACCGTTCCATTCGCGCGAACTGGTCGCGCGCGTGCGCAATGCCCTGGACCTGAAACGCTCCAACGACGCCCTGCGCCTCTGGAAGCAGAAGATGTCGCGGGAGCTGGAGATCGCCGGCGCCCTGCAGCGCAAACTCTTCGCCACCACCCCCCTGCTCCTGCGCAACTTCGAAATGTATGTGGCCCACCGCCCCAGCATCGCCGTAGGGGGGGACATCTTTGATGCCCTGCCGCTCCCGGACGGCCGACTGTGCGTCTACATTGGTGATGTCGCCGGCCATGGCGTGGCGCCCGCCATCGTGACCTCCCTGCTCAAGGCCATTATCAACGATGCCGTCCAGAACTGCGCCGCCGAAGGGCCGGCCGCCATCTGCCGCGCGGTGCAAACACGCTTCTGCCGCGACGTAGAGAACCCGGAGATGTACGCCACGCTCTTCCTCGGAATCCTCTCGCCGACAGAGGGGCGCTGGACCTGCATGAACTGCGGCCACCCCTACCCTGTACTGCTGGCGGCCGACCAGACCGACCTTTCGGCACACTTGTCGGGCAAAGGGGACGTTCCCATTGGCTTCCCCGGCGGACGCGGTAGCCACGGCGCGGCACAGTGTCAGGTGGAAGCCCCTGTGACGCCCGGCGCACGCCTCCTGCTCTTCACAGACGGCCTGTTCGAATCGCGACACGAAGACACGGGGGAATTATGTGGGGAGGCCCGCCTGACCGCGCTCGGCCGGCAGGCGCTGGCCGACCCCCGCGCGATTAACCCGGCCGCCGCCTTATTTACGGCTTTGCGGCACGACGGCTTCCCGCTACATGAGGATGACTGTACGGTGCTGGCCATCGAATGGGTGGACCCCGCCACCATCCGCCTGGAGAAGCAAATCCCGCTGAACACCGCGGCCGTAGTGGGAGTCGCCGCACAGGTAGACCGCATCCTGCGCGAGGAGGGATGGTCGGTGGAGGCGGCCTGCGCGGTCCAGCTGGCGCTGGTGGAGCATGGCACCAACATCATCAAGCATGGCTGTCCGCCGACCGGCTCATGGATTGACCTACGCCTGCGCCTGACCGGCCCCACCTGCCGCATGACCATCCAGGATCAGGGGGGGGAATGGTGCCCCCATAACCGCAACGCCGTGGCCAGCCATTTGCCCATGGACCGGGAACACGAACATGCCCGCGGCCTGGGGCTGATCTTCACGGTCTCGCGTGCTGTAGAGTTCTTCCGCCGCGGCCACATTAACATTGCCTTCTTCGCCTTTTCCCGTGACTATACTCCGCAAACAGAAGGTGGTGCGGGATCATGAATGCGGCCATCTATCAGGCGCGAAGAGAGCTACTCAACTCCCTCCATCTGCCCAGTTCGCAAACCGGCTTCCGCAAGCTGCGCCGGCGCCAGCAGATCAAGCTCTTCGTCTGGGAGTCCGGCCTTTCCAGCATGTACACCGTGAAGCGGCTGATAGACATCCTGCTGGCCAGCACGACCATGCTGCTCTTCGCCCCCTTCTTCCTGCTGGTCGCACTGGTTATCTGCCTGGAGGACGGCTTCCCCGTCTTCTTTGTCCAAAAGCGTGTCGGGTTGCATGGCAAGGAGTTCTGGTTCTACAAGTTCCGCTCCATGTACCGCGACGCCGGCCGGCGTAAAGAGGCCCTGCGCGCGCAAAACGAATCCCGGGACGGCGTGATCTTCAAGATGCGCCACGATCCACGCGTCACCCGTGTCGGACGCATCATCCGGCGCTTCAGCATCGACGAGCTGCCGCAGGTGCTCAATGTCCTGCTCGGCGACCTGGCCATCGTCGGCCCACGACCGCCGCTGCCGCGCGAAGTCGCCCAATACACCCTGGCCGAGCGCAAACGCCTGCATGTCAAACCAGGCCTGACCTGCCTGTGGCAGATCCAGGGGCGCTCCGAGATCCCGTTCAAACAACAGGTCCGGCTGGACCTGCAATACATCCAAAGCCAGAGCATCTGGAAAGACCTGAGGATCATCCTGAAGACCATACCCGCAGTCCTGCTGGGCAAAGGGGCGTACTAATACCAACGGAGGTAGAAGCATGACCGCAGTATTCCTGATCCAAGAAGGCGTCGGCAGTGTCAGTATCACCGGGTCGCTCACCTCGGCCACAGTGGACACCTTCCGCGAGCAGTTCCTGGCCTGGTGGCAAGTACAGCCGGCCATCCGCAACGTAGTGATGGACCTGTCCGGGGTGGACTTCCTGGACAGCGCCGGGTTGGGATTGCTGGTGGCCCTGCTGAAGCGCGTCTCGGAGCGCGGCGGCGACATGAAGATCGCCGGGCTGCAGAAGAAAGTGCGCATGGTCTTTGAGATCACACGCGCCTTCAAGGTCTTCGAAATCTTTGAAACCACCCCGGAAGCCATACAGGCGTGCGGATGAGAAGTGTCCTCCATGTCGGCGCCGCCCAGCCGTGGACGGGCGTACTGGGGAATCTCCCCTGGCCGCTCCTCCCCCTCGGGAACCGCCCCCTGCTGGAATACTGGTTCGAATGGAGCGTGGATCTCGGCGTGACCGACGTCCACCTGGTGCTCGGCGATGGCGCCGAGCAGATCGAACCGTACGCTGGCGACGGCACCCGCTGGGGGTTGCGCATCCATTATGCCTTCCTGCGGGATGACCGGCCGCCGCGCTCCTATCTGCAACGCAACCCCGTGCTGTGGCAAGACGGCCTGCTCTTCCTGGGCGGACCGCTCTTCCCCCGGCGTCTGGCCGCCACCCGCCCCCCCCCCAAACCTCAGGAAGACTGGTACTGGCAAACCGTTGAGCCGGGCACCTCGGCCGCCCTCTGCCCGGATGCTCGCACCGTCGCGCTCCTGCTGCACGATGACACCCGCTCGGCCAAACCGTTTACCGCGCTCGACCTTGCGTTGCTCCCCGTGGAATCTACCCGATCGTTCTTCGCACTCAACATGCAGCTCGCTCAGGGGGAGATGGTCCGCTACCTGGCGCCCGGCTATGGCGCCGCCGACGGCTCCTGCATCGGGTTCAACGTGATCATCCCCCCCTCCGCCGAGGTGGCCCCCTCTGTCATCCTCGGCAACGACTGCCGCATCGGCCCGCTGGCCTCCATCGGTCCGTCCGCCGTGGTGGGGGATCATGTGGTGATTGACCGCGAAGCGCAACTCTCGCAGTGCGTGGTACTGGCAGGCACCTATGTGGGGCAGCAGGTGGAAATCCGCGGCAAAATTGCCAGCGGCGGCCGGCTGATTGACCCGGAAGACGGCGAATTTGTGGACTTACAGGACTCCTGGCTGCTGGCGGGCATCCAGCACCACCCCCAGCGCCTCAATCCCTACCCCGGCCTCGGCTGGCTGATCTCCCTGCTCCTCCTCGTGCTGCACGCGCCACTCCTGGCCATCTTGTACGGGCTCATCCGCTGGCGCAAACTGGGCCAGTTTGAGCCCGGCAGCGTGCATGCCCGGCAGAACGTGCATACCTTATACCGTTTCTGCGCCGCCGCCGGCGGCCACAACGCCTTCCTGCTGCGCCTCTTTCTGGCCCTGGGGCTGGATCTGACCCCGCGCCTCGTCGGGGCTGTGGCCTGTCGCTGGTGGCTGTGCGGCCAGGAACCGCTGCGCGCGCCGCAAGAGAATGCCCTGCGCGCAGAACTCCCCGCCTATTTCCCGGGCGTGTTCAGTTATGCCACCGCCCAACCGGACCGCACCGACCCGGCCGCTTCCGCCGTCGAGGCGCGCTATTACGCGTATCATCGCGGCCCCCTCGAGAACCTGCGGATCCTGCGCGACACCCTCAAGGGTCGCGTAAGCTACCTCTTCTTCCCGAACTAGCGCGCCGCCTCACCCCATCCCAAGCCCGGTGGTCACATAAAGCGCCGCGGTAACTGCTCAGGTAGACGGATAGGACGTACAAGCTGCCTTTCCGAGCGGGGGTCGGAACACCTCCGTGT